>JAGQOS010000669.1 GCA_020427265.1 Planctomycetales bacterium | reverse complement strand
AGCGGCAACGACATCCTGCTCGAAGGCGACAACGTGGGAAGCGCCGCGACGATCGCGGTCAACGTCCAGTCCGGCTCGCTCAACGTGCAAGGGGGCAACGGCGACGGCACGGCCAACGGGCAAGACGCGGCGGCCGTCATCAACGGCCAGGCGATCACCGCTGCGGCCAACGACTTCGCCTTTAGCGAGGGTCCAGGCAGTTATTCGTTCACTGTGACGAACGGCTTCACCGGGGCGATCGACCCGATTTCCATCGACTCGCAGGCCGGGCTGTACGACGTCGTCGGCGGCAACGGCGACGGCACGGCCAACGGCGCCGACGCGACCGCCGAAATCAACGGGCAGCAGTTGGTCGCAGACAACAACCGCTTCTCGATCACCACGGCCGTCGGCGCGTTTGAGATTGACTTCGTCGGCGGTTTCACCGGCGTCTTCGACGCTGTCACGGTCACTTCCACGATTGCCGCGTTCAACATCCAGGGCGCCGACGAAAACGGTCTGGCCAGCGGCGTCGATGCGGTGGCGGTGATCAACGGCACGCAAGAAACCGCTGTCGGCAATCAGTTTTTGGTCACCGGGGAACACGGCCTGTT
>JAGQOS010000668.1 GCA_020427265.1 Planctomycetales bacterium | reverse complement strand
TGATCATGGAGATCTGGACCAACGGCACGATCTCGCCGCACATGGCGTTGATCGAGGGTGCGAAGATTTTGCGCAAGCACCTCAACCCGTTTATCCAGTACGCCGAGCCTGGGCCGGAGATGATCCTCGACGACCGCGCCGAGCCGGTGGCTGCCACGGATCAGGTCGATCAGGAACTGGAACGCAAGCTCAACATGAGCCTGGCCGAACTGGAACTGTCGGTGCGTGCCACGAACTGCCTCGAATCGGAAGGCATTACCACGGTTCGGGACCTGGTCAATCGCGGCGACCAGGAGTTGCTCGAAGTTCGCAACTTCGGCGAAACCACGCTTCGCGAAGTCAAAATCAAGCTGGCGGAACGCGGGTTGCAACTCGGCATGCGGATGCCCACCGCCCCGCGAAGGTGAAAACTTATACGAAGAACGACAAGTGATGAACGACGAGACGCAGGTTTTCCGTTCATCATTCATCGTTCATCATTCATCGTTGATTTGTGAGATCTGACCCATGAGACATCGTAAGGCTGGTCGCAAACTTGGACGGAATGCGACGCATCGGCTGGCCCTATTTCGCAATTTGTCGATGGCCCTCATTC
>JAGQOS010000667.1 GCA_020427265.1 Planctomycetales bacterium | reverse complement strand
AGCCGCCACGTCGCGAAGCAACCGCCGCATGATCTTGCCACTGCGAGTCTTCGGCAACGCGGCGGCGAAACGGATGTCATCCGGCACGGCCAACGCGCCAATTTCCTTGCGAACGTGCTGCTTGAGCTCCGCCATCAAGTCGTCGCTCGGCTCGGCTCCGCGCAACGTCACGAAAACCGCGATCGCCTGGCCCTTGATCGGATCGGGACGGCCCACCGCCGCCGCCTCGGCCACCGACTTGTGGCTCACCAAGGCACTTTCAACTTCGATCGTGCTGAGCCGATGGCCCGACACGTTGATCACGTCGTCGATTCGACCCATGATCCAGTAGTAGCCATCGTCATCGATGCGCGCATTGTCACCGGTCAGGTACATGCCGGGAACGCGAGTCCAATACTGTTCCTGATGGCGAGCCTCATCCCCCCAGATGCCTCGCAACATGCCGGGCCACGGCTGGGAAATACAGAGCATGCCACCCTGGTTTCGAGCGGTGATCTCCGAACCATTGGTGTGCATGATCTTGGGAATCACGCCCGGCAAGGGGCGGGTGCAGCTGCCGGGCTTCGTTGGAATCGCCCCAGGAAGCGGCGACATCATG
>JAGQOS010000666.1 GCA_020427265.1 Planctomycetales bacterium | reverse complement strand
TCGCGTTTGACCTTAACTCGAAGGTAAGCCATTCCCGCAAGTTGCTCCGCGCGCACATCCGATGCCCCGGGAACCTTCTCGACCGCGCGAACGATTTCATCTGCCTTTTGGGAGAGCAAGTTCACATCGTCGCCGTACAGGCTGATTCCGACATCTGCCCGCACGCCCGCGATCAACTCCTGTACCCGTAACTCAATGGGTTGGCTGAAGCTGAACCCCTGGCCGGGGATTTTCTCGGCCAACGCCTCTTCCATCGCTTCTACGAGTTCATCCTTGCTGTCATAGCGTGTCCACTCGCTTCGTGGCTTGAGCATGACGAAGATGTCGCTGCGGTTGACACCCATCGGGTCCGTAGCGATTTCGGGCCTTCCGATCTTCGAAACCACGGATTCTATCTCCGGGAACTCATCCAATAATATCTTTTCAATCTTGGTGCTCAACTCGATTGACGTTTCCAAAGACACGCTTTGAAGACGGTATCCCTCCATTGCAATGTCGCCTTCATCCAACTTGGGAATAAACTCCGCGCCAAACCGAGATGCAATTAGCACGCTTGCCGTGAACACAACGATCGCGGTAAGAACAACCGGAAGAGGATG
>JAGQOS010000665.1 GCA_020427265.1 Planctomycetales bacterium | reverse complement strand
CTCGCGAGGCGATCATGGAAACGGCGCGACATGTTTATCGACGGTACGGTTTTAGTCCGATTGATACGCCCGTTCTCGAGTACCTGGAAATTCTGACGGGAAAGGGGAGCGATGAGACCGACCGCCAACTCTATCACTTCGAGGAAAACAGGGGACGCCAAGTCGGAATGCGATTCGATTTGACTGTGCCTCTAGCGCGGTTCGTTGCCCAACACATCAACAAGCTCGGAACGCCATTCAAGCGTTATCACATCGCACCGGTCTGGCGCGGAGAAAGCCCACAGGCCGGCCGATTCAGGGAGTTTATGCAGTGCGACTTCGATACGATCGGCACGGAGTCGGTGGTGTCCGATATCGAAACGGCACTTGTTATCCATGAATTGCTGGTCGAAATCGGGATCGAGAATTTCCAGTTGCGAATTAACAACCGTCAGATTCTCAACGGCGTCTTGGACCGCCTGGAGCTGTCGGACAGGTCGGTCCCGGTTCTGCGTTCGTTGGACAAATTGGACAAAATTGGTAGAGACAAGGTTGCCGAGGAAATGCAGCAGGCAGCTGGCATCTCGCTCCCCCAAGCCAAAGAAGTCCTGGCGTTGGCGGA
>JAGQOS010000664.1 GCA_020427265.1 Planctomycetales bacterium | reverse complement strand
TGAGCTTCGACCATCGAAAGCCGTGGCATGGTTGTGCTTAGTGTACTGGCCGAACGATTGGCGGTAACAGGGTTCGCGCGCTTTATTTATTAGCAATCTGGACGGGCTCGCGAACTCCCGTTCACGTACGCCCAACATGGGCGTGAGTTTATGGGGTGCGGCTCTCATCTGAGGGCTTAGTCCCCTGTGTTTAGTTCCGATACTTCCTATGGGAGTCATGATACCAAATGGATAGCTCGTAAGAAACAAACACGAGGCGAGGGCAACTGCGGAAGGGCGACCGACCGTGGGGAGGAAGCCTGCGATGTCGCGGAGCTCGGAACTCTCAGGATGAAAGAAGCCTGTTGCTGGCACCGGCATGAGACATCACGCCAAGACCTGCGAGGCTACGTACAGAAACTTCATTGAGGCCGGTCGCTCCAGGTGAGCGTGCTTGAGAACGCGAAACCGAATCGGAAACGGAGGATTGGTAGATGGAGAGCTTGTGCAGGGACAATTCACGCTCTTATTTGGGGAGATCTGTTCCGTCTTTGCCTGGGAGTAAGTAACCGCGACTGAAAGCCAGGGCGACGCAAGGCAACTTGGGCCGCACTCGAACAGAAGT
>JAGQOS010000663.1 GCA_020427265.1 Planctomycetales bacterium | reverse complement strand
CATACCGCCGAAGAGGGCGAGTTGGCGGTGCGGGCAGCGCGCAAGAACAACTGTGTCGTGACCATGGGAACGCAGCGGCGAAGCTGGCCCGCCATCATGGAAGGAATCGAAAAACTGCGCGCCGGGGAACTTGGGCGCTTGCACTACGCGCGGACGTGGTACAACAACCGGCGAACCAGCATCGGTCGCGGCAAACAGGTCGCTCCCCCTGCGTGGCTGAATTATGAGCTCTGGCAAGGTCCCGCCCCCACTCGTCCATACAAGGATAACTTGCTGCATTACAATTGGCATTGGCATTGGCACTGGGGGAATGGCGAACTCGGCAACAATGGCGTGCATGCGCTCGACGTGGCCCGCTGGGGAATGGGGGTTGATTTTCCGATTCGCGTCTCGTCCGGCGCGGCGCGGTTTCGCTATGAAGACGATCAGGAAACGCCCGACACGCAGCTAGTTACCTACGAATTTCCCAAGTGCATTATTTCCTGGGAGGGACTGAGTTGGTCGCCGCTCGGTTTCGATCAGACGATGTTTGGCGTTTCCTTCCATGGTGAAGAGGGGTCGATGGTCATCGATGGGAATGGCTATCGCAGCTACGATATGCGTAAC
>JAGQOS010000662.1 GCA_020427265.1 Planctomycetales bacterium | reverse complement strand
GTTGGCGCTGCGGTTCTCCGAAGTCGGCTTCAAGGTAATCGGCTTCGATATCGATGCGTCGCGCGTCGCACAGCTCAATGCCGGGCGCAGCGGGATCAAGCATATCGACGGGGCGCAGATCGCGGCGGCGGTGACGGCCGGGTTCGAGGCAACCGCCGATTTCGCGCGCATCGCCGAGGCGGACGGAATCATGATCTGCGTGCCGACGCCGCTCAACAAGTATCGTGAGCCCGATCTCAGCTTCGTCGTGGGCACCTGCGACCAGATCGCGCCGTACCTGCGAGAAGGCCAGGTGGTTTCGCTCGAAAGCACGACCTATCCCGGCACCACGCGCGAGATCGTTGTGCCGCGGCTGGAGGCCGGCGGGCTGGTGGTCGGCGAGAACGTTTTCGCCGTGTTCTCGCCCGAACGCGAGGACCCGGCCAACCCCGATTTCTCCACCAACACGATCCCGAAAGTGCTCGGCGGGCACACCGAGAATTGCACCCGGGCGGGGATCGCGCTCTATGAGCAGGCGATCGACCGGCTGGTGACCGTCAGTTCGACGGAAGCGGCCGAGATGACCAAGCTCCTCGAAAACATCCACCGCGCGGTAAACATTGGTCTGGT
>JAGQOS010000661.1 GCA_020427265.1 Planctomycetales bacterium | reverse complement strand
CCCCTCCGCCCCCGTTGTTGCAAAAGGCGCTGCCGGCTCGGCAGTGATCGTCGGCATGCCAGCCGCCGCATCCGCCCACGGCCGGGTATTCAAAGTCGAAGCAGCTTTGGCACATCGCGCAGCCGCTGGAGGCGCCGGTCAGCGAAGCGGCCAGAAATATCCATGCCCAGCGAGTCATAGCGTTCCCCTGCCAAATTGGATCGTTGTGCGGCGCGAGCAAACATGCTCACCCGCTGCGCGTGAGAGCATGCCACCGATGCATCAGCCGCTTGCCGTAGCGGAATTCGCAAGAATTCCGACGAATTCACCCGGACTGCTGAACTCTTGCGAGTTCAGCTACGGTCTTGAAACTGCGTCTAGCGAGTCCCCTATGCGATTTCGACATTTGCCGATTGGGAACTTTAGAACGGTTGTGACGATTTTGCCGATTGTCCGGCCAGAATTGCCGGTTGCGGGCGGCGCCGCATGAGGGCCGTGCCGAACTGCCGGCCAGACAGCGTCAAAAGGCGCCGCGGCGCGGCGGCATGGGGTCCATCGTGAAGACGCTGGCGTCGAATGCTTGCTTGAGCAAATCGTGCCGCAAGCCGGCCGCCGCAGGCGATTCCCACAGG
>JAGQOS010000660.1 GCA_020427265.1 Planctomycetales bacterium | reverse complement strand
CACCTATGAGTCGATGCACGCCGAGGACAAATTCACCTACTTTATTGAAGCCGGCGCTGGGCACGTGCTGAGCGATTCCATGTGGCGCAAAACGCTGGCCTTTTTTGGCAAGCATTTGCGGGCGGGGTGAACAACCATGGTTGAACCACGAGAGAACGGAATGTGACGCCAGCCCGTAGCGGAATTCGCAAGACTTCCGATGGAATATCCCGGACTGCTGAACTCTTGCGAGTTCAGCTACGGTTGTGATATCGCTTCTAGAACTCCCCCGAGGTCAAATATGAAACGTTTCGTCCGACACTTCCTGCTGATGGCGACCGTTGTGCTTTCGTGCGCGACCGAACGCGCGGCAGATGCGCAGCAGTTGCCCAAGGAAGACGTGATCGAAGTCCCCGCGATCGGCGAGGGGCTGTGCGTGAGCAACATCTTCCAGACGAACATGGTGCTGCAGCGCGACAAACCGATCTTCGTTTGGGGTTGGGCGGCGCCGGGCGAGCAAGTCACTGTCGCTTTCGCCGGCGAGCAAGCTTCAGCCGTCGCCGACAAGCAGCGCGGGTGGAAGATCGCGCTTCCGGCCATGCCGGCCGACAGCCGCCCGCAGCAGATGACGATCAAG
>JAGQOS010000065.1 GCA_020427265.1 Planctomycetales bacterium | reverse complement strand
CGGCGAGAGATGTGTTCGTATTGCTGCTCAGCTCGGGAGCTCGTTTACACGAGTTCCTTGCGGGCGCCGATCAGCGTGCGAAGTCGTTCGGCCAACAGCGAGGCGTCGAACGGCTTCTTGAACGTTTCGTTGATGCTCGAACGATCGAAGCTCGTCGAGCTGCCGTCATCGGGCAGCAGGGCGATCAGGATCGTTTCCGCGTACTCAGGGTTTCTTCGCAGGTTTTGACAAATCTGCAGTGATTCCACGCGTCCGATCGAGAAGTCGACAATGATACAGTCCGGATGGAAACTCTCGGACTGAATGCCGGCTTCAAAACCGCTGGCAGCCGTGGTTACCTTGAACGACCGCTCGAGCGGCAATTCACGACGCAGGTTCTCAATCAGGACTTGATCTTGGGCGACGATTAGCACTTTGGCCATCGCTTCGTCTTCCAGATCGCCCAAAGGCATGCCGTGTTCTTTGAGAAACTTGATCAAGTATTCTCGCGGAATGCGGCGGTCCTGAGAACCGGGAATCCGGTAGCCTTTAAGGCGGCCGGAATCAAACCACTTACTTACAGTGCGCGGGGCCACTTTGCAGATCTTGGCGACCTGACCAGTTGTGAAGACCTTCATTCCAGGCTCTCCAATGCTCTCTTGATGTACAGTTCGGTTTCAACCCAGGCCGGGAAAGCCCAAGGTGAAACGTCATGGTCTCTTGCCCGCCGACTTGCGGTTTTTCACACGATCCCTCGTGCAGCCTCGGAGTTGGGGCTCCTTGACCCGGTTCGGCGGCAGGCCTCTGGGTCGAGACCTTCCGTAAATCTGTATAAACGTGGCTCTGGTTCAGTTCCTTCTGACCCTCGCAGCCGCTAGCATTGCATCGGCTCATACAACCGTCGGAGGTTGGCGGAAAAGCGCACGAATCGCAAAATTCGCGAAATTGTTCCGCCACATCCAACCGCCGCACTCGCAAACCCGGCGATTCAATGCAATGGATAAGGAAGAGGCAGACCTTACGGTCGCATGACGAACACGACGCTTGCGAATTTGCCGAAGCAGCATCGCCAGCAGTTAGTTCGATCAGGCAGGCTCCCCCCTTACCAGATCGCTCGTTAAGCCTCGATCAACTCCCGAGAGAGCGTTTCGAGGCGGTAGGAACAATCCTTCCGAAAGTTAGTTTCGATTCAAATGGGGGCGCATCTTTAGAAAGTTTCTCACATCGTAGCGGCAAGCACGGTCGCGGCGGCGTTGCCGACCTTGGCGCAAGCGCCGAAGAGCCCTGCTTTGCCGCGAAGAAAAGCCATGGCGATCGAGGAAAAATCGCCTGTTATGCCGGCAATAACGGATTCGACCCACGTGAATAGCTGCGTCGCGCTAAGCGATCGAACGGCATGTAACACCTCGCGAAAAAGGCCGCGTCAGCGAACTCTTTTTCTTTGTTACGCAAGGGCCGGCTAGAGAGTTCGTAACGATTGCGCGAAATGTAACGACGCTGCGCCCGCAGGCGACGCATGCGGATGGAATGTTGAATGTCGAATCTAATGTGATTCGTCTCTAATGTGATTCGTCATTCCGACTTCGGGGCGATCAGCGCTGCGGGATCGTCGAGCACGAGCAAATGGCCGTGATCGGCCGTGACAATCATCACGGTTTCGTCCCAACTGCTGTTTTGTTCGACCCAATCCGTAATTGTGCGAACGGCGGCGTCGCCGCTCAGCACCGCGCCGATCGAGTTGTCGAGATTGTTGTCGTGATTCGCCCAGTCGACGTCACCCGCCTCGACCATCAACCAGAAACGATCGTTGCGCGACGCCAGCACGCGCAGCGCGGCGACGCTCATTTCGGCGAGGGTCGGGTTATCGTTCACATCGTTCTTGGAATAGGTTTCCGTATTCTTCGTGCGGCTGGGTGCGGTCTGAAAATCGCCGTTGGCTGTGGCAAAGGGAAGATGTCCCTTCTGGGCGCCGACACCGTAGAAACCGAGCAAGCGGTGCTTGCCCTGGATGGCCCGTTCGACGGCGTCGAACAAGGTTTCGTAGCCGCCGCCGCCATCGGTCCGGACAGCAACCACATATTGGCCGCCCTGCTCGACGTTGGCGCGCTGCAGGTCGGAATCTGCCAAGTAGGCATTGCCGGCCTCGAAGTTGCTCCCTTGGCCGTTGTCCTTCGAGCGTCGCGATCCGTAGCCGCCGCCGATGAGCACATCGAGGCCGGGTAACGGCTTTTCGGGATGGCTGCTCGAAGGCAAACCGAGCAGATCGCGGCTGATGTCCTGATAGTCGTTGCGGCTCACGTTGTGAGCATACGCCGCCGCCGGTGTCGCGTGCGAAACCGGCACGCTCGACACGGCCCCGACGGCGTAGCCCTGCATCTGCGCGGCATGCGCGATCGTAACCACTTGGCGGCCATCCGGGCTGTAGTTAATCGAACCGTTGTAGCTTTTGATGCCGGCCGTCATGCTGGTGGCCGAACATGCCGAGTCGGTGTAAGGGTGATGCAGGCCGTCGGCGGTCTTTTGACCGGAAAGGTACTGGTCGGCCCCAGCCGGGGCCTGCCACGGCGTGGCGCCGCCGCGCGAGGCGTCGTAGCCGCCAAACGCTTGACTCGCTCCTTTCACCTGCTGCGCATTGACGTCGACGCTGGCGCCGTCGGAATAGGGAGCCGTTACCATGTAGCCGAACTGCGTGGTGCCGGCGGCCGTGTAGTCTTGAAAGTGAAGTCCGCGACCGCGACCTTCGCTATACTCGATGGCCTGCTGCTTGTAGATGGCCGCCGCACGCGTGGTGTTCCAGTCCATGCCGTCGAAGACGACCAGGATGATATGTTTCTTGCCGGCGGCTAGCGCGGCTTGCTGAATACGAAAGACATCGGTCTGATCGCAATACTCGGCATGGGCATTCACCGTGTTCGTCGGCACGCGACCGTAAAGATGCAGCAGCGCGGCTTCGTCGCGATAGGTGCTATTCGCGCCGGTATAGCTTTGCAGATCGATTCCCTCGCCGGCATTCTTCGTTCCAAACGTATAAACGGGTATCAGCCGATTCGAATGCGTGCCCCATTGCGTGTAGTTCTCGGCATTCCAGCCCCAATGCGCAGCGGATGAACGGTTACTCGCAATCGCCTCGGTTTGCAGTTGGCGCAAATGATCGGCATTTTCGGCCAGGGCCGCTGGACCGGCACCGGCGAACGAAACAATCACTGCTAAACCTACGAACGCCGCATTGAGGCGAGGAATTCGATTAAACATCGACGAGTGACCCTGGAGGACTATGGAGGTAAAACGACACCGGCGAAACCGGGTTTAGCATAGCGAAGCGGGCCATGAATTTCATCCCTCGGGCGCCGGCTAGCAGGCGTTTTCTCATGAAGATCCCGAGAACTTACGACGGACCGGCGATCGGCGTTGCGCCCGGCTCTTGAGGGCAGCCACGCAGATTTCGCGGCGATTATACCCCAGTTGCCTGGTACGGACATCGCGATAGCCCCACGACCGTATCCGGTCGAGCTGCGCCGGGATTTCGTCAACCAGCGTCCAATCACGCAGCTTCAATGTTAGCAGCAGGCCGCGAATCTGGACCTGGCGATGCGTGACAATCGCTTCGACAATATCGAGCGTGGCCGCCGGCACGATATTCATGTCGGCCGCCAACCATCGAATCGAACGATAGGCGGACCGTTTCAAATCGGCGCCCCGTTTGCGCACATGCACAAAGTTCGGATGCGCGGCGATCGCCGGGTCCATGTCGGCGGGGTCGATTCCCATCACCCACAAGCCGCGCTCCAGCAGGCACTGACTCGCGCCTCCTGGCGCACTGCCAATTTCCACACAGCGATCACCGGCTTGCAGAGGAAGCCGCGACCAGGCGAGCGCTTCAGCCATTTTCAAATAGGCGCGGGAAACCATCGGTTCAGGGCGTTCCAACGCCGGCACGCCTCCGGGCCAACGCGATTCGATTCGATCCGCGCGATGGCGACCCAAGCACCAACTATTCTCATCGATCAAGATGCAATCGAGAACTTGCTGGCCGCGGCCCGCCGTGCGGTTGAAGGCGGCTACATCGCGCCATGGGGCATGCGAATCTGGCGCGGCGGCGGCAATTGCCGCGACGGCTTCGGCGGCGGCTGCCGGATTTCCTGGCTCGAAATTGCTGCGATCGGGTGCAACATGGTCGCGTTGCCAAACATGAATGGCCGAAAAGGGCAATTCGGCAGCCATTGCCCAGAACTGCGCGGCGCGCTCGGCGGCCGACTCCGCCACAATACGGTCGATCGTCCAACCGCCAGACCGCGCGAAAGGAGTTTGCTGCGCAATCAGCGCGGCCTCCGCTTCCATGGGTTCTGCCGCTTTGAACGTAAGAAAACCAGGGCGGGAGTAAGCAAAGTTCCATGCCGGCATTTGCTGCGCAACGGCCGACTTGATCACATTTTCCGCCCCCTGTTGGCAGGTAACGAATTGAAAAGCTGGTAAGGATGACATGCGGGGCGAACTTCGCAGCGAGGTAGGGCAGTGGGGAAGGATGCGCCACGGTATCTCGGAGACTCTGCACCGTGCGAACGCCCTCGATGATACCAGGGCGCTGAGGATAAATCGCCGGGTAATGTTTTCGAATTATCAACCGCACGAGCGGAAGAATCCGCCCAGCCCGTCCGCGAAACAGTTCCCATCGGAGCAAGAGAATTAAACCGCACAAAGCGCGCACCTAGGTCAAGACGCATGACCCGCAGGAATCGCGAAAGTTTTTACTGAAAACCGGTAGCGTCGCGCATCTCTGTGTAGATTCTGCCCAGCGCCTAACTAGTCTAAAACTCAACGGAGCCTCGTGCCGCAGGTATCTGCCCGTTCGTGGCAGCGCAGTGCGAAGGACGCATTCGTCGTCCGGCTCCCCTGTTTCTTGCAGATCTCGCGATGCGCCTGGCGCTTCTCCTCCGCTCCCGGTGCGCGCGTTTCGACCAATTCAGCAACTAGAGATTTACCAACCGAGGTCGACATCCCATGCGTAAGTTCCTCTCTCGCCGCCGTGTCAAATCTTCTCGGGCCAAAAGCAATTTGCTCCGTCGCCAACGGGTGACAGCCGTCGAGACTTTGGAACATCGCAAGATTCTGGCGGTCGTGGCGACCGATCTGCCCGACTACGCTCCCGGCGACACGGCACAGATCTATGCCGCTGGGTTCGATGCCGGCGAGACGGTCGAATTTCAAGTGCTGCACAACGATGCCGTTCCCAATACAGGCAATGGTCACGCGCCATGGCGCGTGACCGACGGCAGTGCCCAGGATCTTGATGGCATGGTCGACGGAAACATCCATACCACGTGGTATGTGGATCCCGACGACTCGGCTGATTCGAGCTTCGATCTGACGGCGCTCGGTCTCGATTCCGGCCTGAGTGCCGCGAACACGTTCACCGACACGGGTGGCGATTACTCGCTCGACTTTGTCGCGGCCGGTCCGTTGACTTACGATCACACGACGGGCGGCGGCGCCTACGATGATCGCACGATCGGCGACAACATGGACGTGGTCGAATCGCTTGAAGGGGGCAGTTTCAAGAGTGGCGATATCGTTAGCTACTTTGTCGAGATCGCCGTCGGCGACCTGCAAGACGGCAAGGTTGCCGATCAGCATTTGGCCGAGACACTGGAACTCGAATTTACATTCGGCACACGGGCGACGAATGGCTTGGAGGTCGGCCATGTTCAGGTGATGGGCGTGGGCATCAACTACGGCCCCATCGCCCGCTCGGACCTCGATGGCAACATGTCGCTCGATATCGTCGGCGATGGCCCCGGTGAAACCGACAGCGCGATCAACGACGATTTCCAGCCGGGCACGATATCGAGCGCCGCAAATCCGGTTGGCAGCACGGCGACGCTCGTCAGCCAGATGTACAACGACGGCTCGATTCCCAACGGCTTGTACCCCGATGCAAACACGAATGCCGACGACCTGATCGCCCGCATTCGCATCGACGATCTGGAGTCGAATGAAACGGTCATCCTGCGTATCGATGTTCTGATCGGCAACGGCGACGATGCTTCCGGATCAGCAAATATTCAGGCCAAGCTTTCCGACAAAGACGTCGTGGCGGCCATCGATATGATGGGAATGCCGGTCGCCTATACCGACACGATTCCCGGCGGCGTGCAGACGATTCCGTTCAAGAACATTCAACTGATCGTCGTCGGCAATCCGGCGATTGACATCGAGAAAGCGACCAACGGACAGGATGCCGATATGGCCACAGGGCCGCAACTGCCGGTGGGGAGCACGGCGACGTTTACCTATACGGTAACGAATCCTGGCGACGTGGCGCTGGCAAACGTTTCGGTCATCGACGATAACGGCACGCCTGGCAACAACTCCGACGACTTCGCGCCGACGTTCATCGGCGGCGATACGAACAACAATAATTTGCTCGACGTCGACGAAACGTGGATTTACGAAGCCACGCGAACGGTAACTGCCGGCCAGTATACAAACGTGGCCGTCGTTACCGGCGAAGACGCCCAAATGACCGAGGTTTCCGATAACGACCCCAGCAATCACTTCGGCGTCGATTCGGGAATCCACATCGAGAAATCGACCAACGGCCAGGACGCCGATAGCCCGACGGGCCCGCTGCTGGCCATCGGTAGCACGGCTTCATTCAGTTACGTGGTTACGAATACGGGCAATGTCCCGCTCTCGAATGTCGTGCTCGTTGACGACAACGGCACGCCTGGCAACGCCATGGACGACTTTTCGCCGCTATTTGTCACGGGCGATGCGAACATGGATGGCAAGCTCGACACGAACGAAGCGTGGATCTACACGGCCATGCGCACTGTGACGGCCGGCCAGTACTCAAATCTCGGTAAGGTCACTTCGGAAGATCCGCTGGGGGCGATGGTGATGGACGATGATCCGAGCCATCACTATGGTGTGGTTGTAGGCATCGACATTGAGAAGGCGACGAACGGCCAAGACGCCGACACCCCGACCGGCCCGATGATTCTGGTCGGCGACACGGCGACCTTCACCTACGTCGTTACGAATACGGGTGAGGTGCCTTTGCAGGGGATCCTCATCTTCGACGACGCCGGCACGCCGGGCAACACGCTGGACGACTTTGTGCCGACGTATACCGGCGGCGATACGAACAACGACGGCTTTTTGGACATCGACGAAACGTGGACCTACGAGGCGACCCACACGGTGACGGCCGGACAATACGGAAATACGGGCTATGTCCAAGGCAACACCGATACTGGAACGTTTGTAACCGACACGGATCCGAGCCATCACTACGGCGTCGAACCGGTTTTGGGCATCGACATCGAAAAGGCGACCAACGGCCAGGACGCCGACAACCCGACCGGCCCCATGATTGCCGTCGGCGATACGGCGACGTTCACTTACGAGGTAACCAACACGGGAAATGTGCCGTTTGTTACGATCATCGTGCTCGATGACGCCGGCACGCCGGGCAACTCGATGGACGACTTTAGCCCGACGTATACCGGCGGCGACACGAACAATAACGGCGAACTCGACCCGGGCGAAACGTGGATGTTCGAGGCGACTCACGTAGTGACGCCTGGTCAATATGCCAACGTGGGGGCCGTTCGAGGTAGCACGGATCAGGGCCAATTCGTGCTGGACACCGATCCGAGTCACCACTTCGGCGTCTTGTCTAGCATCGATGTGGAGAAGGCGACCAACGGCATGGATTCCGACACGCCTACGGGCGAATTCTTGGAAGTGGGGAGCACGGCGACCTTCACCTACGTGGTTACGAATACGGGCAATGCCCCGCTCTCGAATGTCGTGCTCGTTGACGACAACGGGACGCCGGGCAACGCGATGGACGATTTCAATCCTACCTATACCGGCGGCGACACGAACAACGACGGCATCCTCGACCTCGACGAAACTTGGACCTACGAGGCTTCGAAAACCGTTACCGTTGGCCAGCACCAGAATATCGGCAAAGTCACGGCCGAAGGTGCGATGGGCGAAATGGTGATGGACAGCGACCCGAGCAACCACTTCGGCTATTCGTCGCGCATCAAGCTGCACAAATATGTGAATGGCGACGACGCGAACACTCCGCCCGGCGTGATTCTTGCCGTGGGCGACACGGCGACGTTTACCTACGAAGTGCGCAATCCGGGTAACATCGATCTGCACAACGTCGTGCTCATCGACGACAACGGCACGCCCGGAAACACGATGGACGACTTCATGCCGACGTATGTCAGCGGCGACCTGAATAACAATAACATCCTCGAAAAGGACGAAATCTGGTACTACACGGCCAGCCGAATCGTCACGCCCGGCTTGTTTACCAACACGGCCGTTGTCACCGGCGAGGATCAGCTCGGCAACATGCCGAGCTTCGAAGATGTGGCGAATCACACGGGCATTGCTCCCGGAATCGACGTTGAAAAGGCCACGAACGGTCAAGATGCCGACAGCCCGACCGGCCCTTATCTGGCCGTTGGCGATACGGCCACGTTCACGTACACCGTAACGAATTCCGGCCTGTCGCCGTTGGCCAACGTGAGCCTGATCGACGACAACGGCACGCCGGGCAACGGAATGGACGACTTCGCTCCCATGTTCATCGGCGGAGACACGAATAACGACGGTCTGCTCGATGTAGGCGAAGTGTGGACGTATTCGGCATCGCGAGTTGTCACTGCCGGCCAGTACACGAATAAGGCAACGGCCTCGGGAACCGATGAGTTCAACGCCCAGGTAAGCGACATGGACCCGAGCAACCACTTTGGCGTGGTATCGGGCATCGATATCGAAAAGGCGACCAACTTGCAAGATGCCGACATGCCGACGGGCCCGCTGTTGGCGGCCGGCAGCACGGCAACGTTTACCTATGTCGTTACGAATACCGGCAACTCGCCGCTCTCGGGCGTTTCGGTCATCGACGACAACGGCACGCCCGGCGATTCGATGGACGACTTCTCGCCCATGTTCGTGAGCGGCGACACGAACAACGATGGCTTGCTCGATGTCGGCGAAACGTGGATTTACGCAGCGACGCGCACCGTAACTGCTGGCCAATACACGAACAATGCGAAAGTGACCGCGACGGACGCATTGCAAGCGATGGTCATGGACAGCGACCCGAGCAACCACTTCGGCGTCGATTCGAGCATCGATGTGGAGAAGGCGACCAATGGCATGGATTCCGATACGCCGACCGGCGAATATCTGGAAGTCGGGAGCACGGCGACCTTTACCTATGTGGTCACGAACACCGGCAACGTGCCACTCTCGAACGTCGTGCTCGTCGACGACAACGACACGCCCGGCAATACGATGGACGACTTCAATCCCTCCTATACCGGTGGCGATACGAACAACGACGGGATTCTCGATCTCGACGAAACTTGGACCTACGAGGCTTCGAAGATCGTTACGGTCGGGCAGCACCAGAACATCGGCAAGGTTACGGCCGAAGACATTCTGGGCGACATGGTGATGGACAGCGATCCGAGCAACCACTTCGGCCGCTCGACGCGCATCAAACTGCACAAGTACGTGAACGGCGACGACGCCAACACCGCGCCCGGCGTGCTGGTCAAGGTCGGCGATACGGCGACCTTCACGTACGAAGTCCGCAATCCCGGCAATGTGTCGCTCTTTAATGTCGTGCTCATCGACGACAACGGCACGCCCGGCGATACGATGGACGACTTCATGCCGACCTATGTCAGCGGCGACCTGAACAACAACAACATCCTCGAAAAAGATGAAATCTGGTATTACACGGCCGATCGTGTCGTTACACCCGGTCAGTATACGAACATCGCCAAGGTGACCGGCGAAGATGAATTCGGCAACATGGCCATGTTCGACGATCCGGCGAATCATTTTGGAGTCGACTCCGGCATTCACGTCGAAAAGGCGACGAACGGCCAGGACGCCGACAGCCCCACCGGGCCGCTCATCGCCGTTGGCGATACCGCGACGTTCACCTACGTCGTTACCAATACCGGCAACGTGCCGCTTTCGAACGTCTCGCTGCTCGACGACAACGGCACGCCGGGCAACGCCATGGACGACTTCATGCCCATGTACACGGGCGGCGACACGAACATGGACGGCCTGCTCGATGTTGACGAAGCGTGGACCTATACGGCTTCGCGAACCGTAACGGCCGGACAGTATACGAACATGGCCAAGGTCACTGGCACGGATTCCTTGCAGGACATGGTCATGGACGATGACCCGAGCAATCACTTCGGCGTCGACTCGCGGATCGATATCGAGAAGCTGGTCAACGGCATGGACGCGGACTTCCCGATGGGACCGATTCTCTACGTCGGCGACACGGCCACGTTCACGTTCATCGTAACCAACCCGGGTAACGTGCCGCTGTCGGACGTCAACGTCGTCGATAACAACGGCACGCCGGGCGATACGATGGACGACTTCTCGCCGATGTTTGTCGGCGGCGATACGAACATGAACAACCTGCTCGACACGAACGAGACCTGGATCTACACGGCCGAGTTGCCGGTGAAACCGGGCCAGCAGACGAATAAGGCGACCGTTACGGCCGACGATCCGCTCGAAGAGACGGTGATGGACATGGACGTGGCCAACTACTTCGGCGAGCGTTCGCTCATCGTTATCGGCCCCGACAAGGGGAACGAGAGCGTGCCGATCGTCAAGGTCGTCGACAAACGCGATGGTTCGATCATCCACGAATTCCTCGCCTACGAAACCGACTTCCGCGGCGGCGTACGGGTGGCGACCGGCGATGTCGACGGCGACGGCGTCGACGAGATCATCACCGCTCCGGGGCGCGGCCGTGAAGCCGAGTTCCGTGTCTTCGAGCAAGACGGTACGGAGTTGACTCAATTCCGCACACTCACGTTCGGCCCGGGTTACGACGGCGGCATCAGCATCGCTGTCGGCGATATCAACGGCGATGGCCTGGAAGACTTCGTCGTTGGCACAAGCACCGGCAAGGGCAAGGTGAAGGTCTACTACAACAACTTCCCGGCCGCCGACCCGGTGAACGATGTGCCGGACGAGAAATTCAAGCCGTTTGGCAACAGCTTCCTGGGCGGCATCGATGTGGCCGTGGCCGACATGGGCTGGTTCAGCAACGGCGCCACGGTCAACGCCAACCTGCCCGATGGCAACGCCGAGATCCTGGTCGCCACCGGTCCGGGCACCAAGGCCAAGATTAAGGTTTACGAAATGTCGAACGGCGCCCAGCAGGTCGACAAGATTGTGCCCTTCGGTTCGTTCCGCGGCGGCATCACGATCGACACGGCGTTGGTCGACGGCGACCTGATTCCCGACATCATCGTGGGTGGCGGCAACGGCAAGGCCTCGAAGGTGAAGATCATCAGCGGCCTGACCAACGACGCTACGGATCAGACCCTGGCGAAGTTCAAGACGTTCGACGACACGGCCTCGAAGCATGCCCCTGTGCATGCCGTAGGCGTCGATACGAACGGCGACGGCTATGCCGACTTGATTTCAGTGGTCCAAGGCACGGACGGCGACAGCGGCGAGATTCGCTGCTTCAAGACCAATGGCGACTTCGTGAAGTCGTACTCTGGTTTCGACGGCCCCTGGAACATCGCCGCCATCGACCCGCTTCGCAACGAAATGGAACAGTATGAGATCGACGTCGACGAATTCTTCCAGGGATTCGGCCAAGACGCGTAACGCTTAACATCAAGACGGCGAACGTGGGAGACCTGTCCCGCGTTCGCCCGTATTGATATCTTGCGCTAAGCTGGGCGTCATTGCTGGTTTGCCCAGTCGCTACGCCGAATTATTGGCGGCTGCGAACTAGTACCGCGCTTCGAGGCCGATACTCGCGCCGTGGAAAAACACGCTGCCGTTCGTGTCAATTGTCGTGCCGCTTAACGCCGTGTCGGTGAAATCGAGCTGATCGGGCGCTAGGGCCACGCCTTCGATCCACAGCAGGTTATAACCGCCGCGAATGCCCCAGATATCGTTGATGTGGTAGATGCCGGACAGGTTCAGTTCGCCGGCAAAAGCGGCCACCGTGTCTTCTGCTTCGCGGCGTGAGCGGTATTGGATGTTGGGGAAGTCGTAGATCGGGTCCTGGACCTGCGAGGCGTCGTTCGCGTAGATGCCGGCCTTGCCGGTTCCTTCCAGGCTCCAGCGACCCCAGCAGCGGCGACGCCGCAAGCCGATCTGGCCGCCGTAAAGGTTGTTGTACGTGCGAACACGATACGTGCTGATGCCTTCCTGCAAATCGTTGGAGCGAATGGCCAACTCTTCGCTGAAGTCGATGTAACGTAGGCCGACGAAATACTCGCACGAATCGCAAACGCCCGATCCGCAGCACGAATTGTCGCAGCAGCAACAGCAGCACACGAAGTTGATTTCCGGGCTATTGAGGTTCGACTCGTAACGCACGTCGACCTCGTCGGCCAGGAAGAAGTTGTTGACTGACAGGCCCAGGTCGCCTGGCAAAGCCAGGTTATTCACGCCGGTCACGCGCGAAGTCGCTACGTGATTCAAGCCGCCTAGAAATTGCGCTTCGAGTGTCCAACCGTTGCACAGGCAGAATCCGGCGCCAACGCGAAAGCCCCCGGCCGCGCTGAAATTCAAATCGCCCGACGAGATGAGTGTGTTGGTTGTGTTCACGTCGTTTACGAGCATGCGATTTGAATCGTTGCTTCGAAACATAACGACGCCTTCGCCCCAGGCGTAGCAGCCGGGGCACATGTTGCATACCGGGGCACAGCAAGTTGGCGGACACGGCGACCAGGGCTCACAGGCGGGAGTTGAGTCGCACGCTGAGTCGCAACTCGCGGCTTGCGATTGCCTGGCAGTCAATACACCGCTTTCGAATGAAACCGGCGTGAAAACTTCGACTGGGGGCAATTGCTCGACTCGCGCTGCGGCGTCTGCGTAACCAAAGACTGGCTGCTCCGGCGTGCCGACGATGGCGGGAACGGCGACCGGGGTCGGCGGCATGTCTTGCAGTACAAATCGTACCGAGGTCGCGTCCGCAAGTGTTTGCGAGGGTATTGCGATCAACGCAAGGCAGGCGAAGGCGGCCGCGACGAGACAACTAACGCGCAAGTAACGTGCAAGTGGGAATGCCATGGCGGTTTGTTGTTCCGGATAAAGGCGGGCTTTTTCGGACACCGGCGTGTCGCGATGGATTTGCAGGCAGGACGCGTGCCAAGAGAAAACCCGGGAAAACTGGACTTCTCCATGCATTGATGAGAATGCGGACGCAGCTCATCAGTTGATTCTTCGGCCACCCTGGGAGATTCGTTGAAATCGGAACGCCTAAGAAGTACGGCTTTCCGACCTGTACGTCGGGTCGTAACGATTGTATCGATTGAAGTTACCCAGACGGCGCACCATGTGTCCGCGGGCCAGCCGCTGCGGCGGGCAGCAACATCGACCCAATCGATAAACTCACACCGTTGCTAGCAGCCTTCCGGTGTCGCATCGAGCGCCGTTGGCTCGGGAGGTCTCCCGACATAATCCTCGCCATCGGTATCAACGGCCCCGCCTTGCGGAGCGCTCCAGGATGGCGTGGAGTTCGTCAGCCATACCAACTCCGACGAGTTCGGGTCGATTCCGGCGACGTCGATCGCGCGCGAGAGGGCGATCGCAACCCGAGGTTCGGCCGGCAGGGCGATTCCGGTAAATTCGCTCCAGATCAAATTCACCGGTCCGCAGTGAATCGACGCGGTGCGAACCTCGTCGGCCTCGTTCGCCTCGCCAATCGCTGTGAGCCGCCAGCTCTTGCGGCCCGATTCGCTGAACTCGTCGCCCAGCCGACCTTCATCGCCCGCGCGGTAATACCATACGCACTCAATTTCCGGACTCGCACCGTGGTTGGCCGAGATCTCGCGCAGTTGGAATGCTCCCCATCCGGATGGTGTGCGAAGCACGATCCAACGATCCATGGGAGCTAAAATGCTGCGCCCGCGCAGTACCAATTCGCCAGCATCTTCCAAAGGAATTTCACGCAACTTTGGCGCTTGCGAATCGGATTCTGCCTCGCCATCCGCACCTTTGAGTCGGAAAGAATGTTGTATGGCGTTCTGTGGAGGCTCGATCGATTCGTTCAACGCCTTGTCGGTTTTGGGCGTGGAAACCTTGAGAAAACGCGAGACCTGACGCAGCCCCACGGTCATGGCGAACACGACGATGATCAGCAGGATAATCCTTGGCGCTTGCGAGGGTGTACGTTCGTCGTCCTCGCGACCGCGCCGCATTTCGCGGATGCGGCTGGGCCCCGGGCGCTTGCCGAACCTTGAGCCGCTCGAAGAGGACAGGGAACGGCGAGGTCGGCGCGACGTCATACAAAAAGGGGCAAGCGCGGCTGGGCTCGCAGGCAAGCGGAAAAGAACTCGGCAAAGGCGCGCGGCACAGCGCGCTCGACAACTCTATCTATTGTTTTCCCGAAACTGGAATCAAGGCAAGAGAATTGCTCTTGAACGGCGTCGTTTTTTCAAACGGCACAGCCGATTTCGCGAGCATGCGCTACGCCAGCATGCGACTGGCACGCCTTGAGGCATGTCTGCCGAAACGTTTCCGGCCGCGGAACACCTTCGAGACGGAATGTCTCGGTCGCGCCGAGTTTGAATACGAGATCGCCGGCCGGGTACCAGGCCTGGCCGGGTCGTACATCGACCTCAACCGCATCGAATCGATCAAGCGTTACCGAACGCGTGGCCTCGCCGCCCAAACCCGGTTCCACGAGCACGCGACGGTTGGTCAACCGGTAGCGCACGCACCAAGGGTTCTTGACACCAAAGATGACGAACGGAATGCGCGGAATGAGTGTCAGGCCGTAAATCGGTAGAATGAATGGAATCGATACCAACGCCATAATCCGACCAAAAGTGACCGGAATTCCCAAAATTTTAGGCCCCGCGTTCGACATGAATAACTGCCCCCACCAGCGGCCATAGGCCAAGGCGGCGAGTGTCGGCCAGACGGTCATGATCGTTACTTCTCCCTTCGCGGCGGGAGCAACACCAGGAATCGCTTGCTTGTTCATGACTCGGTTCGACTGAATGCCTAAAATTGGGTGAGAGTGAGAGCCTATGGCCCTGGATCACGCGAAAATCGACCACAGAAAGCTATCACACGCATCGGCGATACGCCAGCCCCGTTGACGCCAAGTTCCGCGATTCCAGCGAACTCGGGCCAGGCGATACTCGAACTCGACCAAGATGAAAAGCGAACCCGTGGCGGCAGGCCAAGTCGGCGTAATCACCCCTTCACATCCAGCTCTAGAGAGGTATGTACATCTGTTTCCTGGGGAATTGCATCGAATTGATTGGCTGGCTAACCTAAGAAGAATAGAGTGCCGAGGTTGCGTCTAGCTCGGCAAACCTCTTTGATCTCTTCTCGTGCCGGCGGCCAATCGCCTGGTTTGCGGGTCCAACGGCTCCTTTGCAGTTAG
>JAGQOS010000659.1 GCA_020427265.1 Planctomycetales bacterium | reverse complement strand
ACGCCAGCCAGGTCGCCCCGATTCCCGACGATCTGCCGATGGAACTGGGCGCGTTGCTGGCCTGCGGTGTCATCACCGGCGCCGGCGCCGTCATCAACACCGCAAAGGTCGAGCCGGGTGCGACGGTCGTGGTGATCGGCGCGGGGGGCGTGGGGCTGAATGCCATCCAGGGCGCGCGTCTGGCGGGCGCCGCGCGCGTCATCGCCATCGACCTGGCGCCGGAAAAGCTGGACGCCGCGCGCGAATTCGGTGCGACCGACGTGCTGCGCGCCGACATGAAGGGACTGCGCCGGGCCGTGATGGGGCTGACCGACGGGCTGGGGGCGGATTACGTGCTGGTCGCCGTCGGTGCGATCGCGGCTTATAATCAGGCGTCGTCGCTGGCCTGCAAGGGCGGCACCGTGGTGATGGTGGGGATGCCGCCCTCGGGCGCCCGGATGGAGATCGAGCCGGTGATCGCGGCCGCCACCGCGCAGACGCTGAAAGGCAGTTTCATGGGGGCGAGCGTGGTGCAGCGCGACGTGCCCTATCTGGTGGCGATGTGGCGCCAGGGCCGGCTGAAGCTGGAGGAGCTGATCACCGCGCGCTACCGGTTCGATCAGATCAACGACGCCATC
>JAGQOS010000658.1 GCA_020427265.1 Planctomycetales bacterium | reverse complement strand
GTACTTGTCGAGCACGTCGGCGCCCATGCCGACCGAGGCCAGCGTCTCGGCGGCGCGGGCCCGCTGCTGGGCGCGGCCGGCGTTTTCCAGCGCCGCCAGGGGCTCGGCCACGGTGCGCCAGACGGGCTGGCGCGGGTCGAGCGAGCCGTACGGGTCCTGAAACACCATCTGGAAGTCGCGCCGCGCGGCGCGCAGCCCGGCGGGCGAGAGCGCGGCCAGGTCGCGCCCCTCGAAGCGGATGCTGCCGCGCGTGGGGCGCTCCAGCGCCATCACCAGCCGGCCCAGCGTGCTCTTGCCCGAGCCCGACTCGCCCACGATGCCCATGCTGCGGCCGGCCACCACGTCGAGCGAAACGCCGCGCAGCGCCTGCACCACGCCCGGCGGGCGCAGCAGGGATTCGCGCGGCAGCGGGTAATCCTGCGCGACGTCGCGGATTTCAAGCAAAACAGGGCTCTGGCCGGCTTCCATCAGGCGTGGGCAGCTATGGTGTCAGAAGCGCCGAGGATCGCCTCGCGGCGGCTGCAGCGCACCCGGTGGCCGTCCGCCACGGTCCATTCGGGCGGCGCTTCGGTGTGGCAGGCGGCTTCGGTGAAGGCGCAGCGGCCGGCGAAGGGGCA
>JAGQOS010000657.1 GCA_020427265.1 Planctomycetales bacterium | reverse complement strand
TGATGCGCCCGCTGTCGGAGCTTTCCGGCCTCATGCGCAGCCTGAGCCGCAATGCACAATATTCGGTCCGGGCTGATGCCAATGCACAGGGCGAAATCGGGGTTCTGGCCGAGTCCTTCAACACCATGCTTTCGCGCATCGAAAGCCGCGACCAGCAATTGCGGGACTATCGCTTCAATCTCGAACAGAAGGTTGAAACCCGGACCCAGCAGTTGCGCGCTGCAAAGGATGAGGCAGAGGCCGCCAACAAGGCCAAATCCGACTTCCTCGCAACCATGAGCCACGAAATCCGCACGCCAATGAACGGCATGATGGTCATGGCGCAACTCCTCGTCAAGGCACCGCTCGCCGAGCAGTACCGGCGCTATGCAAACGTCATTTCACGTTCAGGCCAGGGATTGCTGACCATCATCAACGACATTCTCGACATTTCGAAAATCGAGGCCGGCAAGCTGGAACTGGAAAAGGTTGATGTTGCGCCGGATGAGATTGTCAGCGGCGTCATCAGCCTGTTCTGGGAGCGAGCACGCGAAAAGGATCTCGAACTCGGCTTCCATGTTGCTGCCGATGTGCCGCAACTGGTGCAGGCCGATCAGACCCGCCTGACCCAGGTCGTTAC
>JAGQOS010000656.1 GCA_020427265.1 Planctomycetales bacterium | reverse complement strand
CGTCGCGAAAAAGCATCACGACATCACTGCGGAACTGCGCGGGCAGGTGAAGCGATGGCGCAGGGAGGTGCTCGCGGAGATGAAGCCGGACGAGCCAAGGCCCTTCACCATCGGGCATCCGGACTACGAAGTGACGCAAATCCCGGCCCGCGACGGCCGGGGCGAGGGACACATCGAGCGTTCGGGCAAGGCGCCGAACTGTTCCTTTTTCCGGAACTGGACCGCGCCCGCCGACCGCATCGTCTGGGACGCCGAGGTGCTGGCGACGGGCGACTACGAGGTGAAAATCTGGTACGCCTGTCCGGCGGCCGACGTGGGTTCGACCATCGAGCTGAGCTTCAACGGCGCGATCCTGACCGGCAAGGTCACCGAGGCGCACGATCCGCCCCTGCGCGGCATGGAACACGACCGCTCGGACCGCGGCTCGGAGTCGTATGTGAAGGATTTCAAGCCGATGACGCTCGGCGCCATCCACCTGGAGAAGGGCACGGGCACGCTGGCGCTGCGCGCGCCGGAGATTCCGGGCTCGCAGGCGATGGAGTTCCGGCTCATGATGTTCGAGCGGGTGAAACCGTAGCCCGCCCGCGCGGCGCGATTTTTTAGGCAACGAGATAGACACGACA
>JAGQOS010000655.1 GCA_020427265.1 Planctomycetales bacterium | reverse complement strand
AGCAGGCATGACGGCCAACGCAGTGGTCGGCTTCTTCCCGGCCAACAGCGTGGGCGACGACATCGAACTCTACGCGGACGAGAGCCGCACCCAGGTGCTCACCCGCTTCCACACGCTGCGCCAGCAGACCGACACCGGCCGCGCCACGTTGGCCCTGGCCGATTTCGTCGCCCCGCGGGAGAGCGGCGTGGCCGACTACATGGGCTGCTTCGCCGTCACCGCGGGCATCGGCGCCCGTGAAATTGCCCAGGCCTTCGCCGACCAGCACGACGACTATCACGCCATCCTGGTCAAGGCGCTGGCCGATCGCCTGGCCGAAGCGCTGGCCGAAATGATGCACGCCAAGGTGCGCCGGGAGTTCTGGGGCTATGCGGCCGACGAAGCGCTGGACAACGCGGGCTTGATCCGCGAGCAGTATGTGGGCATCCGCCCCGCGCCCGGCTATCCCGCCTGCCCGGATCACACTGAGAAGCGCACACTCTTCAACCTGCTCAACGTCCCCGAGACCACGGGCATCACCCTGACCGAGAGCTGCGCCATGGACCCGGCCGCGTCGGTGAGCGGCTTCTACTTCGCCCACCCCGATGCGCGCTACTTCACCGTGGGCAAGCTGGACCGGGACCAGATCGAAGACTA
>JAGQOS010000654.1 GCA_020427265.1 Planctomycetales bacterium | reverse complement strand
CGGCGAGGCCGCCGGCGTGCCGTATTCCACCGTGTCGAGAATGCCGTCATTGTCGTCATCGATGTCGTCGGTATTGGCGACGCCGTCGCCGTCGGAATCGCGAGCCAGCGTGATCGTGCCGGTGCCGGTGCCGCCATTGCCGTCGGAGACCACGTAGTCGATCGGTTCGAGATCGTTGACGCCCTGCGCCATGACGAAATCGAGCGTGCCGTCGGCCTTCAGCGTCACCGTCGTGCCGGAGGCGAGCGTCACCGGCGTACCGACCGTCAGCGCGATCTGTGTGCCCGGATCGGCACGGTCGATGATGTGCGTCAGGGTGAGCGTGTCGCCATCGGCATCGGTGTCGTTGGCCAGCGGATCGACATTGACCGCCACGCCCGGCACGGCTGTGACCGGCCCATCGGCCACGGCGACCGGGGCGTCGTTGACACCGATCACGGTGCCGAAGGACACGGTGACGGGCGCGCCATTGTCGGTGCCGTCGGTCGGCGTATAGGTCAGGTCCGGCACCGCGCCGTCATAATTCGAAGCAGGCACGAAGGTGACGTTGCCGTCGGCGGCGACGGTGATGGTGCCGATGGCATTGCCGCCGGCATCGGTGATGGGCGTCGCCGTGCCCAGCGTCAGCGCATCCGGTGT
>JAGQOS010000653.1 GCA_020427265.1 Planctomycetales bacterium | reverse complement strand
CATCGCTAGTCGGACGATGTTGATCACCGGTCGCTATGTGTGGAACGCTCAAGCCGTGCACCCGCGAACCACTGCCGAACGAGAGGCCGGAAACCTCTGGCCGCAGCTCTTGTCCGCGGCGGGCTACGATACCTACATGACGGGCAAGTGGCACATCAATACGGCCGCCGATGGCTGCTTCGATGTGACTCGTCATGTGAGGCCAGGCATGCCGAAGACGGTGCAAGCGGCCTACAACCGGCCGGTCCAAGGTCAGCCCGACGCTTGGTCGTCGGCGGATCCGAGCAACGGAGGATTCTGGGAAGGAGGCAAGCATTGGAGCGAGGTTGGCGCCGATGACGCCATCGACTTTCTGCGGATGGCGGCCGACGACGAGGATCCGTTCATGATGTACATCGCGTTCAACGCGCCTCATGATCCTCGCCAGGCGCCCCAGGAGTACCTTGACCGTTATCCGCTTGATCGCATCGAGGTACCGAGCAATTACTTGAACGACTATCCGTATGCCGGTGACATCGGTTGCGGACCGGGCCTACGAGACGAGGCGTTGGCTCCGTTTCCACGAACCGAGTACGCCGTGCAGGTGCATCGCAAGGAGTACTACGCTCTGATCACCCACCTCGACGAACAGTTGGGACGGATT
>JAGQOS010000652.1 GCA_020427265.1 Planctomycetales bacterium | reverse complement strand
CACGCTCACCGTCGCCGCCGTCAACGACGCACCGGTCGCCAATGACGACACCGCAACGACGGCGGAGAACTCCGTTGTGACTGGCGACGTCATCGCCAACGACACCGACGTCGATGGCGACACGCTCACCGTGTCGGAAGTCAACGGCGTCGCGGGCGACGTCGGCAGCGCGGTCGCCGGAACCAACGGCGGCGACTTCACCATCCTCGCCGATGGATCGTACAGCTTCGACCCGGGCGCCGACTTCGACGACCTCGCTGTCGGCGAATCGCGCACGACGACGATCACGTACACCGTCTCCGACGGCAACGGCGGCACCGACACTGCGACGGTCACCGTCACCGTCACCGGCGTCAACGACGCGCCCACCAGCACCGCGCTCGGCGCGCTCAGCAGCAACGACAGCGATGTCGTCAACGTCGATGTGTCGGGCAGCTTCTCCGATCCCGACGCCACCGACACGCTGACCTTCAGCGCCACCGGTCTGCCCGCTGGTCTCAGCATCTCGCCGACCGGCGTCATCACCGGCACCATCGATTCGTCGGCCTCGGCCAGCGGCCCGTACACCGTGACGATCACCGCCACCGATCCGTCCGGCGCGACGACGCAGCAGACGTTCACGTGGACCGTGACCAACCCGGCGCCG
>JAGQOS010000651.1 GCA_020427265.1 Planctomycetales bacterium | reverse complement strand
GATCGCTGGGATCGCGCGCACCCCGACGCCCCCCTCGCCGCGCAGGAGCTGATGCTCACCGTGCCCGCGTCGTTCGACGAGGCGGCGCGCGCGCTGACGCTGCAGGCCGCGCGCGCGGCGGGCCTGCCGCGCGTGCGCCTCGTCGAGGAGCCTCAGGCCGCGTTCTATGCCTGGCTCGCCGCGCGCGCCGGCGACCTCGAGGCCGCCCTCGGCTCGGTGCGGCTCGCGCTCGTCGTCGACGTCGGCGGAGGTACGACCGACCTGACGCTCATCCGCGTCGAGCGCCGCGAGAGCGGGCCCCGCGTGACGCGCGTCGCGGTCGGCGACCACCTGATGCTCGGCGGCGACAACATGGATCTCGCGCTCGCGAAGGCCGCCGAGCGGAGCATCGCGTCCGGCGCCCCGCTCGACGTCGGGCGCTTCGCTCAGCTCGTGCAGCAGTGCCGCGCGGCCAAGGAGCGGCTCCTCGGCGAAGCCCCACCGGACCGCGTACCGGTCACCGTGCTCGGGTCGGGCAGCAAGCTCGTCGGCGGGGCGCGCTCGACGGAGCTGTCGCTGCAGGCCGTCCAGGAGCTCGTGGTCGGCGGCTTCTTCCCGCCGGTCGATGCCACGTCGCGGCCGACGCGCCGCGGCGCCGGGATCGTCGAGCTCGGGCTG
>JAGQOS010000650.1 GCA_020427265.1 Planctomycetales bacterium | reverse complement strand
GATCCCGACAAACGCACCCATTTGGTTGACGACTTGCTGGGCCGCGTGGAATTCGGCGAACTCTGGGCGGCGAAATGGGGCGAGTGGCTCAAGATCGCGACCAACACCAATCCGGGCAATGGAACCGCGATGAAAGCGGGCTGGAACTACTACCACTGGCTGCGCGAGGCGATGGTGGACAACCTGCCGTGGGACCGTCTGGCGACAGAGCTCGTCACCGGCAACGGATCGAACTTCCGCGATCCGCCGTCGAATTACTACACCATGCTGCCGGTGGACAAACTCGACCCGCAAAAGCTCGCCGAGGACACCGCGCAGATATTCCTCGGCCTGCGGACCCAGTGCGCCCAGTGCCACAATCACCCGTTCGACCGCTGGACGATGGACGACTATTACAGCTTCACCTCGTTCTTCACCGGCGTGCGGCGCAAGCACGGGAGCGAGGCGCGCGAGTACTACACCTTCATTGACACCGACGCCGAGCCCGCCAAACACCTGATCGATGGCCGGCCCATGCCGCCCAAGTTTCTCGGGGGCGACCTCGCCGCGGTCAAGGACAAAGACGCGCGCAAGGTCCTCGCCGACTGGATGACAGATCCCTCGAACGCGCTGTTCCGCCGCAATCTCGCGAACCGGATCTGGGCGCACTTCTTCGGGCGCGGC
>JAGQOS010000064.1 GCA_020427265.1 Planctomycetales bacterium | reverse complement strand
GTGCATCCTGCGTGGTGGCGTCGGCCGGCATTGGCGCCGCGTCGCTTTCAAACACGGGCAACACGAAATGATTCGGCCCGTATTGCAGCAAGCCTTGTTTGACGAGCTTCTTGATCACCCGCTTCAGGTCTTGCGATTTCTCCTGATTGAGCCCCAATTGCCGCGCGATCGCCTTCGGCTTCTTCGGCGTGTAGCCGGAACTTCGCACAATGGCCAGTACAGCCTGCTGCAGATCGGTGGGAGGCATCGCGGGGAGACTACTTCTAATGTCTAATGTCTAATGTCAAATTTCGACGGAGCAGCTCGTTCGATTTACCAAATTTCAAATTCGACATTCCAAATTCCAAATCCGCTCATGGTCCTTTGTAGAGCTTGCGGCCCAGGTTGTGATGGAATTGGGTCCAATGGCTGTCGGTATTTGCATCATCTTGCATGAGCAGATGGAAATTGTGAATCTTGGCGTCGAGGTTGTCGAGCTGATGCAGGGCGATCGCTTCGAGCGTCATCGGCAACCGGGGGCTGCCGAATTCGTACTGACCGTGATGGCTGACAATCACGTGCTTGAGCCGCAAGACGAGTTCCTCGGGCAGCGGCTCGCCGGCAAGCTGCTCCGCTTCGCGAATCTTGGCGTCCAACAGCGAAATCGCCAACACAATGTGCCCGAGCAACTGCCCCTGATCCGTGTAGGTCAAACCCTTTTCGTATCCGAGCTCGTCGACCTTGCCGGCATCGTGCAGAAATGCGCCCACGAGCAGCAACTCGGCATCGAGCTGCGGATAGCGCGGCGCGACGAGCAAGACGATTTCCATCAAGTTCACGACATGCTCGAGCAACCCGCCGTGATAGGCATGATGGTTCTTGATCCCCGCTGGGGCTTGCGTGAACTTGCCCATGAAACGATCGTCGAGCAGAAAAGCGTCGGCCAGGTTGCGTAGATGCGGGTTATTCATGGCGCGCAATATGGCGGCCAGGCGATTGGCCATGGCGTCGATCTGCGGCGAGGTGAGGGCCTGAAAGTCGGACTCGTCGACCTCTGTGCCCTCAGCCTTGCGCACCGAGTTGGCGATCATTTGCATGGCGCCCTGAAACAGCTGCGTCGTGCCTTCCACGCGCACGTAGTCGCCGTTGTCGAACGAATCGTAATCGCGTTGCTTGGCGTTCCACATCCGCGCGGCGATCGAACCGCTACGGTCGGAAAGCTCGACCTGCAAAAAGAGGTTACCATTGCGATTCGAACGCAACTGCTTGTCGTTGGCGCGAAAGACTTGGTCGATCGATTCCTGCTCGGAAAAGGAACTCACGAAACGGCGGGCGTCGGAACTCATATCAAAATCGCTTTCTGCAAGCGCGGCGGACGGGAGAAACGAGCGATTCTAGGGCAGGGCGTGCAGCGGGGCAAGCCGCCGTCATACGAGACTCGACGCCAGGGCATTCCGAGCACACAGATTCTAGGGCTTATCGCTCAAAACATGCGTCGAGGCCGACGCTGTGCGTTACTCGCGTACGCGAGATAGCTGCTGATGGTAGCGGAGCAGCGCGAGCTGCCCGATATTCAATTTACCGGAGGGCTTGCGTCCTTCCGTTAGGATGTCTGCTTCCCGAATTGAAAATTGATGACAAGCACAATTCATCACCATTAGGCGAAACTCGCTAGCAATTCGATCTTTCGTGAGAACCGCGGGCTAGCGACCTATGGCTGATGAGTTTTGAAACGCACTCAAACTCGGTGGGCTACGCGCGGCGGCTCGTCTACCGTGCGGACGAGTCGTTGATAGCGAGCGCAACCTCGGGCGGCACTCGGCGCAGGCGAGCCGAGATTCCGCTTTCCGCCGCCGACAACCTCGCCTAAAATGCCCGTTTTCGATGAATTGTTCTCTTTCCCCAGCAGCCAAACAGAGCCGCGAAGTACCGACATGGCCCAAGCACCGAAAACCGCGATCACACCGACGCGCAGCGAAAACTATCCCGAATGGTATCAACAGGTCATCAAAGCGGCCGACCTGGCCGAAACGTCGGACGTGCGCGGCTGCATGGTTATCAAACCGTGGGGTTACGCGATCTGGGAGAATATCCAGAAGAAGCTCGACGCCCGCTTCAAAGCCACCGGGCACGAAAACGCCTACTTCCCACTCTTCATCCCGATGAGCTTTCTGGAAAAGGAAGCCGAGCATGTCGAGGGCTTCGCTAAGGAATGCGCCGTCGTTACGCATCATCGGCTCGAGCCCGACGGCGAAGGAGGACTGCGCCCGGCGCCCGCCGCTCAACTGGAAGAACCGCTCATCGTGCGGCCCACGAGCGAAACGATCATCGGCGCCACGTTCGCCCGCTGGGTGCAATCGTATCGCGATCTGCCGATCTTGCTCAACCAATGGGCCAACGTCGTGCGTTGGGAATTGCGCACCCGCATGTTCTTGCGCACGGCCGAGTTCCTGTGGCAAGAGGGGCACACGGTGCATGCCACATCGGACGAAGCGATGGAAGAGACGCGGCAGATTCTCGACCTCTATGCCGACTTTGCCGAAAACGACATGGCGATGCCGGTGATCAAAGGCGAGAAGACCAGCGGCGAGCGGTTTCCCGGCGCCGTGCATACTTATAGCATCGAAGCGATGATGCAAGACCGCAAGGCGTTGCAGGCCGGCACGTCGCACTTCCTGGGCCAGAACTTCGCCAAGGCGCAGGAAATCAAATTCCAAGATCAGGAAGGCCAGTTGGCTTACGCCTGGACCACGTCGTGGGGTGTTTCCACGCGGCTGGTCGGCGGCCTGATCATGACCCACAGCGACGACGATGGCCTGATCGTACCGCCGCGGCTGGCGCCGGCGCATGTCGTGATTCTTCCCATGTACAAGAGCGACGACGAACGCGCGAGCGTGCTCGCGACTTGCCAGAAGCTCAAAACCGAACTCGAAGCCGAGCGGTTCGACGAAGAACCGATCCGCGTGCGGATCGACGATCGCGACATACGCGGAGGCGAAAAGAGTTGGCAATGGGTCAAGAAGGGTGTGCCGCTACGCGTGACGATCGGCCCGCGCGACGTGGCCGACGACGCCGTGTTCCTCGCCCGGCGCGATTCGAGCGAAAAAGGGCAGGGCGTGCCGCATCGCGAATTCGTGGCCCGAGCCGCCGACATGCTCCGCGAGATTCAACAGCACCTGTTCGATCGGGCCGCCACGTTGCGCGCCGACAACACGACGCAAATCGACAACCTGGCCGACTTCGAAGCCTACTTCACGCCGCAAGACGCCAAGAATCCCGAAATCCACGGCGGGCTGGCGTACTGCCATTTTGTCGAGAGTGCGACGATGGACCAGAAGCTCAAAGACTTGAAGGCCACGGTCCGCTGCGTGCCGCTCGAGGGCGACGACGAGCCGGGGAAGTGCATCTTCACCGGCCAACCGAGCGTGAAGCGCGGCGTGTTTGCGAAGGCGTATTGAAAAGCCAACGCAGGCAATTGCTGCCACCGCTCACCGAAGCGTTCTTGACATCGCCGGCCGATTTTGGTCCAAGACGTGCCCGCCGCGCGGGCTGCCATTCGCTCCGCGGCCGACGCGGAGTACAAAACGGCTGGATTTCAAACTATGACAGCATCGCTATCGGTTTACGACGGTTCGAATCGCCCGCGACCCGCCGGCCCGCTCGCCGGCAAAACAGCGCTGATCACCGGGGGCGACGATCGCGGCATTGGCGGAGCGATAGCCGAACGGCTGGCGCGCGACGGCGCCGATATCGAGCTCGCCTCGCTGGCCGAGCCGCAACGCTTGCTCAAACGGTTGCGCCGCATTGGCGCGACAGCGAACTGGTCGCTCTGCGATGTGACCGTGCCTGAACAAGTCGACGCGGCGATTGCCGCCGCCGTTGAGCGGCACGGCGCGCTCGATTGCGTGGTGAACAACGCGGGCATCGAATTCGTCGGTCCGTTGGCCGAGATGAGCGAAGTTGAAGCGAGCCGCCAACTCGACGTGAACCTGGGCGGCACGGTGCGAGTGACCCGAACGGCGCTTCCCTTTTTGAACGATGGCAGCGCGATCATCAACATCTCTTCGGCGCTTGCACTGGCGGGCTGCCCAGGTTTTTCGATCTACAGTGCCGCCAAGGCGGGAATGATCGGCCTGACGCAATCGCTGGCCTGGGAGCTGGCGCCGCGGCGAATCCGCGTGGTCGGCGTCGCGCCAGGGATCGTCCACACGCCGATGCTCTATCGCCACGCCGAGAACGCCACGAAAGAACATCTGGCGCAAATCGAAGCGTGCCATCCGCTCTGCATCGGCTCGCCACACGACGTGGCCGCCTCGGTCGCTTTCCTCGCCTCGCCCGACGCCCGTTGGATCACCGGAATCACAATGCCAATCGGCTGGACCGGCTCACTACCGCTGCCTGTCGCGCAGTTCGCCAGCGAGCGTTCGACAGACGCCGCGCCTCAACCGGCATCTCCGAACTCGGTGGAAACGACTCGCCGCGCCGCCTAAATCCGCAATTCGTATTCGCCGCGCCTAAATCGAATCAAACGCCTTCGCGCGCGTGCTGCGTGTTACTCAGCGCTTCGGGCTTGAAGTATTCGGCGTAGAACTCCGGATCGATCCGGTGCGCCTGGTAGGCCAGAATCGTATGCAGCGGCCCAGTGCACGTGGGAATGCGGCCGTAGCGCTGGTAAACGTATTCGCAAAAGGCGATGGTCGCGGCCACGGCCTGGTCGGAATGTTTGGGCATTTGCTGCTGCATCGCCGCGCCGTTCTTCCACGCGGTCGCCGCGCCGCCATCGCGAAACGTGCCGGTGCCTTCGCCGTACTTGTATTCGAGAAACGCGAGCACGGCTTCTTCCATGTTTTTGTAATACGGCGGGCAATACGGTTTGATCAGCACTTCGCCGTTGTGCTCCAACCCCACGGGCGATGGCACGGGGTCGTCGCGCCCCGCTTCGCGCAATTGTTCGGCCTTGCGGCGGTCGGCGCCCATCAGCTTGGTGCCGGGAATCTGCTCCATGCGGAAGCCGAGCGTCTGTGTCCAAATATACGGATGCGCGGCGAAGTGCGGAAAGCCACCCAAGCCGAGCGCCTGCGACATGAGCGCCAGGTTCTGCATGATCGCGCCTTGCTCGATCGCCGAAAGTTGGCAGACCCAATTTTCAAAGAAACCGAGCGTGAGCACGCGGCCGTCTTTCGGATCGTCGTACAAATGCCCGCCGCGCGAGCGGGCGAATTGATTCAGGCCGACCGAACGATAACCGTTCCGCTCGTCGACCAGGTAGTATGAAAAATCTTCGCCGAAGGCGGCAAAAAGGAAATTGATCGCGTTGGCCGACAGTTCGTGCACCGGAATGAAGTACGTCGTGCCCGGCACATTGGCCGACCAATGATTGAACGGCGGCACGTAGGGCACTTGCCGCGGGATGTCGATCCGCTGGTCAGAAATCTTGATGCGGTTCTGCTCGTACAAGGCCACCCACTCGCCGCGGCGCGATTTATCGATCACGTCGGCCAGTTCGCCGCGCGGGTAATCTTGCGGCCTTTTGAGCAGCCACGTGCCTTCGTCGTTGATCACGAACACGGTGGCAAAGTGCAGCGCGTCGGCGCTCGGCACGGTGCGGCCGATGAAATGGATCATGATGTTGCCGCCGCCACCGCCGGGCAGGTCGCCCTCTTCATACGGCAGTTCGGCCAGGGCGTGGCCGGTAATGCCGCAGGCAGCGAAGGCGAGCAGGGCTTCTTCTTCGATGGAAAGCGGCTGGGGCGGCCGTTGGCTCTGGAAAGCGAGCGGCCCGCCGTTGAGTTTGGCGCCCGAGGGAAACCGCCGCGAGCGGCGATGGCGCAAGGCGTCGAGAAGCGGATATTGATCGACCGAGGCGAGTGGTTCGTTGTTGCCAGCTTCAGATGCAGCCATCGTGCGTCTCCTTCCTCCTTGTGGGAAACCCGCGCGGGCGGAATCCATCATTCGTCGTACGTTTGCCAGACCCCGCACGTTCGGCCCTTAAGCTTACCGCAAGGTGCGGAAAGAAGTCGAGATCAGCGCGGCTCGCGAATCAACCGAAACCCGGCGGCGCGGAGGGTGAGCCCGGAGAAGAAGAGGGTGTAGCAGAGGCCGAGGTTGATGAAGAAGCACGCTTCAAATTCGCCGGTAGGTGGAATGGACGGGTTGAAGGAAGCAATCAAAACACTCCAAAAGATCGCCAACACTGCGGAATAGGGAGTCCATGAGACGAGCAGTACGGCGGCAAGGGGCTTGCGCACAAACGCCGCAAAAAGACATACCAACGCGGGAATCGACACCACAGCAAATATGACTCCATGGATCGGCACATTCATCGCCGACATGGTCGTAGATAGCCAATCCAACGCATTCGCCGCGCCGGGAAAGATCAAAATCGTCTCCTCTTCGGATTGACGTAAGGCTACTGCAATCCGGAGAAATGCATCTCGGAGCGACGCCAGGCTGGCCGAAGCACAAAGTGTGGCCCACAAGAGATCGCGCAGTTGAAAGTGATATCGTTTCGCATCGAAGCGGTCGTCCATCCGCTCCACGTGCAAACGCCACCCAACGCGATTCGCTATTAACCAAAACGGGATACGTAGGACAATAAACGTTGTTAACACGCATTGCGCCTGTAAGAACAATTCTATTCCGAAGTACATGGCGGCTCGCGAAGACGGCGGATCGGACGCATCCCAGCCAGGACTCCAGGCGATCGCGCACCAAAGCAGCGTCAACAACAGAATCGAAGTCGAAATGCGAATGACGACGTTTCCCCGGCTGATTACGGAGAGAACAGCAACAAACAAGACTTCGGCTCCGAAGACGCCGAAAAAGATTTGAGTACGACGCAGGTCGTTGCCGCCGAAGGTCAGACGCCAGGACCAAAGATTCGCCGTGAACATCGCCAATACCAACGCCGGCACAAACAGCAGCCGCCAGCGGAATTGCATCGCGCGGCCCTCTTACATGTTCGTCAAATCGTCGGCCTGCGCGCCGCCGAGCAGGTCGTCGAGGGCGGCGGCGATGGCCGCTCGGCTGGCGGCGTCGAGATGCGGCGCGGCGTAGATGCGGCAGATGCGCCCGGCGAGCGGCAGATGGCGGAAGAGTTGATCGTCGGTCAAAGGTCGCACTTCGTCGCGCTCCGACGTGTAAAGAAAATTCTGCCCCGTCGCCGCTCCCGACGTTCCCGGACGATGGATGTGCCGCGGCAAATCGACGCGCAGCGCGGCCTCGGCCAACTCGCTGGGCAAACTCTTGCGCAAGCGCGAGAGCAACGTCTCTTCGTCGCTGAAGATGCTCGCCGGTTCCGCGCCGGCTGAGGTAAAGACGAGATTCCGTTCGCAAACGCTGCGCCAAGGGATGTCTCGCCGCAGTAAGCGCCGCCAGGCTTCGCCCACTTCGCGCCGGCGTTCGTCGTCGCTCAACGGCCAGCGGGCGACGTCGACCAGCAGCGAGAATTCGGTGAAATGCTGATAGGTGTCGAGATGTTCGAGCGGATTGCCCGGAAAAAGCAAGTCGCTTCCTGCACGGAACAGGTCTTCGAGCGTCATGTCGATGCCGCGCACCGTGCGATGAAAGTACACGGCGCGAAACAATTCGCCCCGCACACCCATAAAACGTACGAGCGCTTCGAGTCCGCGGCGATGGATCGTTAACCCCTGATCGGTGAAGAAACTGTAGCGTAACAGCCGATCGAGATCGAACGCCCGGGCGCTGTAACCCGACATGAACGCGTCGCGCAAGACGAAGTCCATGTTGTCGACCGTGTAGATGCCCGAGAAGAGCGAACGCAGCATGCGCAGCCAGCGCGGCAGCGCGGCGCCGTCGTCGCGCGGCCGAGTGATCAACGCGCAGATTTGCGCCGGGTCGAGCGTTTCGCCGGGTGCGAGTTCGCCGAACGGGTTGCGCCGCACGGCGCGAATCAAATCGCCCAACTCGTGTTCGATGATGTGCGCGCCGACCGTTTCGTGGGTCTGGTCGTGCCGCTGCAGGAAACACTTGTCAAAAAAGTGGCCGAAGGGGCCGTGTCCCACATCGTGCAGCAGCGCCGCCATGCGCAGCAGCGATTCCACGTAGCCGCGGCTCGGCGTTTCGGGGCAGACTTCGGCCAGCGAGTCGTAGAGCGCCTCGGTCGCGCGGCTCGCCAAATGCATCGCGCCGAGCACATGCTGAAACCGGGTATGCTCGGCCGTGGGATAGACCCACCAGGCGGTTTGCAGTTGATGAATTTGCCGAAGCCGCTGCACCCAAGGGTGATCGATGATCTGGCGTTCGGCAACTTCGCTCTCGCCAGCAACCTGGGAAACGAAGGGAATGTAGCCATGCACCGGGCAATGGCTGAGGCTGGTTTGTTCGATATCGCGCATCGTGCCATTGTGACGCCGCGCGGTGGATTGGACAATCGCAGCCCAAGGGAACCCTCGCACAATCAGTCGCGCGATCGCACAGCACACATGCCTCAGAATCGAATGACCAAATCCGAATGCCCAATGACCAACGCCCCAGTCCTGTCGGTCGATTTGACCGGCACGTGGCTAAACCCGTAGAATGGATGGCAAGCCATCCGCAAGAGGTGGTCTTCCTGCTGCATAAGTTGCCAATCGCTTTGCTTCCTGACTTTTCGCTTTTTTAAAAGATTCGTCCGCTCATGTTGCGTTACCGAATTTCTTTTCCGTGCCACATGTTTCTCACGGTTGTCTGCGGCGTGTTGCTGGTGTTGAGCGCGCTCCGCAACCAGGCGAAGGCCGCCGAGCCCGACGTGCGCGCCCCGGTTGTGCAGGCGCAGGCCAAGTTCGCCAAGGTCGACCTGGCCGGTGCGAAACGGCTCTCTGCCGGGCAGCAGGGCGTGCTGGTGCGCGGCGGCCAGGTGGTCGATGTCGTCAAGGTCACTTCCGTCAAAGACGGGTACTTCGTATGCCGCACGACGAATCAAACACCGCAGGTGGGCGACGAAGTCGCACTCGAACTTGGCGCGGCGGCCCCGCCTACACCTGCGCCCACTGCCGGGGGCTCTCCGTCGAACCAACGACCAACGGCCGATGTCGCCAAGCAATTGGAATCGCTCGAAGGCAAACAGATCGAACTGCAATTGAAAGTCGGGCCGCCGCTGCGCGACGTGCTGCTCGTGCGGCTGCTGCGCGATAAGAGTTCCGGCGAAATTCGCTCGCTCCGCATCCGCGAAAACGGCAAGGCCGAGAACCGCTCGCTGCTGCTTACGCAGTTGAAGGAAATTCGCGCAGGCGGACGTGTCGTGGCCGACGAAGAAACGCTCCGCGAGTTGGCCGGTATCGGCGGGAGCGATTCCAACCGCCGGGGCAAATCGGCGCTGTTGGCCGAAGTCAATTCGGCCAAGCAAGAAGAGGAGCGCGAGCGGTGGCTCGCCCGGCTCGAAGTGCGCGGCATCGATCCGTGGCCCGAACTGAGCGACGACGAGCACGACGAGGCGGTCGCCAAACACAAGCAGTTTGTCGAAGAGATCGGCGCGGCGTTTCCCGGCATGGCGCTGCACGAAACAAAAAACTTCCTGTTCTACACGAACATCCCGCCGCAACAGGTTGGCCCCTATGTCGTCAGCCTCGACGCCATGCACGACATGATGTGCAAAATGTACAACATCGAACCGGGCTCGCGCGTGTGGCGCGGCAAGGCGCTTGTGGTCGCGTTTCTCGAACAGGCCGAGTTCATGCAGTTCGAAGCCCGATTCATGCGCACGGCCATCTCACCTGGTATTTACGGGCTGTGCCATCAAAAGAGCGACGGCGAAGTCGTCATCGGCTGCTATCGCGGCGATCGGGCCGAGGAATTCGCCCAGATGCTCGTGCATGAAACCAGCCACGGCTTCATCCATCGCTACAAAACACCGGTCCACTTTCCCAATTGGGTGAACGAAGGCATGGCCGACTGGGTTGGCCTGGCGCTCGTGCCTAACTGCCAAAGTGTCAAGCTCGCCGAACGCCGCGCGGTCGACATCATGAAGCAAACGCGCAGCATGGGTGGCGACTTTCTCGAGCGAGAGCACATCGACTCCTGGCAATACGGCCTGGCCTCGAACCTGGCCGATTTCATGATCCGAACCAATCGCAAGGCGTATGTGCAGTTTATCGAAGGGATGAAGGAAGGCATGACTTGGGAAGAGTCGTTGCAGGCTTCCTATGGCAGCTCACCCGAGCAGCTGGTTGCCGCTTACGGCCAAGCGATCGGCGTGCCTGATTTGCGTCCGTAGGTCCGCACTCCCTTCTCGGCAGCGTCGCCATATCTGTCCTTCGTCAGGATGTCGGCGACCCGCACCACAGCAACCCAAACACCCCATTTACCCCAGGGCTACAATTTCCCCTCACAAGTGCGACGGGATCAGGCGTTAAAATTCGCGGATTTTGCAGCGTTAACTACGAAACGCCTAGCAGGCCAACCGATAAATATGTAGAGTGCCCGCCGACTTTTCTCGAATTTCGAGGCCCGTTTCACTCGATTTCGATTCGGTTCGGCGTGCAAGCCAGGCCGCACCGGTTCGAGCGTTTGGTCGCTGTGTCGCCAAACGTCGAGGCAACGTCCGCAAGGAGAATACCCAAGTGCTGGAACGAAAAGCATTTTCTGCATTCGCGGCTGCGTTTACTTCCGCGGCCTTGCTCGTCACTTCGTCGCAGGCGGCCAAGCCGAGCGAAGAGCTTCTGCCTCTCACGACGAAGGGTTACGTTTCCGTACCCGACGTGCAACAGTTCGACACCAGTTGGGAGAAGACCCAATTGGGTCAACTCGCCGCCGACCCGGTGATGAAACCGTTTGCCGACGATATTCGCGCCCAGCTCAAAAAGAAATGGGGCGCTGAGTACGAAGGCCTCGGCCTGACCTTCGACGATCTCAAAGGTGTTCCCGGCGGCGAAGTCGCCATCGCCCGCATTCGCCCCGACAGCAGTCGGTCGGCCGTGGCCGTGCTGGTCGATGTAACCGATCACCTGCCACAGGCGAACGAACTGCTCGAGAAGATCGACGCTTCGATGACCGAGAAGAAGGCGACCAAAGCCGTGAAGGATGTGCTTGGTTCGCAAGTGACCACGTACACGCTGCCGCTGGCCGAAGGCGAAAAGTCGCCGCGTCAGGCGGTCTTCTTCATCAACGACAATGTGCTCTGCGGCGTCGACGACGCCGAGATCGCTAATGAAATCCTGGGCCGTTTTTCTGGCGAGCCGATCGATAACCTGGCTCACTTGCCGGCTTATCGCGCCGTGATGAGCCGCGCCGCCAGCGAGGCGGGTGAATTGGCCCCCGAGCTGCGTTGGTTCCTCGAACCGTTTGGCTATGTGGAAGCGGTCCGGCATCGTTCGCAGCAGGAACGCGGCAAAGACATGCTCAAGATCCTGCAATCACAAGGCTTCGAGGCCGTACAAGGTATTGGCGGCTTCGTGAACATGTATGTGGAAGGCAAATACGAACTGCTCCATCGCACGATGATCTACGCCCCGCAAGATAAAGACGCCAAGCCGGGTGACAAGTATCAACTGGCCGCCCGCATGCTCGACTTCCCGAATCAGGGCGATCTGCTGCCGCAGCCTTGGGTGCCGCGCGGGCTGGCGACCTATGTCAGCTTCAACTGGGAAACGCGCAAAGCGTTCGAGTCGGTTGGCACGCTGGTCGACGCCATCGTGGGCGAGGAAGGCGTGTTCGAAGAGATCATCGCCAGCTTGCACGACGACGAGAACGGCCCGCAGATCGATCTGCGCAACGACCTGGTCGCCCATTTGGGCACACGTTGCACGGTCTTCTCCGACTACGAATTGCCGATCTCGCCCAAGTGCGAGCGAATGGTCTTCGCCGTGGAAACGACCAACGCCGAGGCGCTCGCCGCCACGATCAGCAAGGCCATGAACAACGATCCCGACGCCCGCGAGCTGAAATTCGAAGGCTACCAGATCTGGGAAATCATCGACCAGGAAGAAGAACTGCCGACCGTCGAGATCGAACTTCCCACGTTTGGCGCCCAGCCCGAGGAAAAGAAAGAGGAAAAGAAGAAGCTGCCGAACTCGGCCGTCTGTGTCGCCCATGGGCAGTTCTTCATCGCCACGCATGTCGAATTCCTCAAGAAAGTGCTTGTCTCGACCAAGGATCGCGAGAAGCTCGCCAATTCGTACGACTTCCAACTCGTGATGAAGGAAGTCGATGCGTTGGCCGCCGGCGAGAATTGCTCGCGTATCTTCTCCCGCACCGACGAAGAATACCGCCCCACATACGAACTGATCCGCGCGGGCCGCATGCCCGAAGCGGAAACGATGCTCGGCAAGATCCTCAACGGCTTGCTCGGCGAAGGCAAAGAAGGCGAACTGCGGCAACAGCGCATCGACGGCCACAGCCTGCCCGATTTCGAAATGGTGCGCCGCTACCTCGGCCCCGCCGGCATCGCCATCCACGCCGAAGAAAACGGTTGGTTCGTGCAGGGCGTTACGCTGAGCAAGGAAACACCGTAGGATAAGCTATTAGCTTTTAGCTACTAGCTGTGTTCTCAAAGTGGTTCGTTTCGTGTACCGCAGCAGGCGCTGTCGGGAACGCACTTTTACAGCGTTCCGTAAGATTAACGTCGACCTTCCCAACCCCCGTACCTGGCCACCAAAAGCTAGCAGCGAATAGCTAACCGCTAACAGCTTCCTCCCCATGTCCTCTCTAGCCGAACGCGGACGGGCGGCGATGCAGTGGATGCTCGTCGCCGGGCTCATTTCGTTGTGGGCGTCGATCGACAATTCGCCCCAGGTCATTGAAACGGCGCGGCGGCTCGTGGAAAGCCTGCTTTCGAACGCCGAGTACTACCATGTGGCAGGCGACCCGCTCGCCGCGTTGAACGAAACCGCGCGCGGGCCGCTCGCCCAGTACCGGCACGAGTTCCTGCACCCGGCGTTGCGTTTCGAGCGCAGCTTGTTGCCCGACAAGCGCGCCGCGATGCGTGGCGTGCCGATCGATTCGGTCCTCGTGTTCGCGCGCTCGACGCTCGAACAGATCGACGCCCGGCCGCAGCCGGCGCTGGCCGGCGCCTTGCTCGACGGCTATCGGGCCGATCTGGCCAAGCTCGACGCCTGGCGCGAGGAGAGCGGCCTGGCCACGACCGCGACGCTGGGCGATGTGCAGGACCGCCTCGGTTCGCGAATCACCGTTCCCGGCACCGATTTGACGATCCAACTCGACCGCTGCCTGTCTTGGCTCGCCCTGGCGATCGTCGGCCTGCAACTCTATCTGACGAGCCTGCTCGCCACGCTCTGCGATGCCGACGACCAGGAACCGGTTCACGTCGACCGGTCGTGGGTGCTGCTGCATCGTGCGCCGCTAGGACCGGTGCTGACATGGCTCACGATCCTCGCACCGAGCGTGATTTGGATCTGGCAGCAGATCGTCGCGCCGCTGGGCGAGACCGGCGTCGCGCCCGACCTTTCGACCCTGATGCTCGCCGTGGCCGTCTCGATCGCTACCGGGATGTCGCTATACGAAACGCGGCGGGTCCGCCGCCGATTCCTATCGCGCGCGGCTGAACACACCGAGCCGCAACTCGCCGACATGCAAGCCGTTTCCGCCGAGCGACGAGCGGCGTAAGTTAAACGCTCGTCGATCGCTACCTGTGGGGCCCGGGGATCGATCATCTACTGGCGGCCGATGAACTGGCGGCCGCGCAGACCTATTGGACGCTGCCCGATCACCAGGGCAGCATTCGCGACGTCGTCGTCGCGGGCGGCACGGTGCTCAACCACATCACGTACAGTGGCTTCGGCCGGATGACGAGCGAGACGAACGGCACGATTGATCTGCTGTTCGGGTTCACCGGCCTGCCGCTCGACGAATTCACGACACTGCAAAACAGCCGCCTCCGCTGGTTCTCCGCCGACTTGCGCCGCTTCCTCAGCGAAGACCCGGGCGGCTTCGCCATGGGCGATGAAAGCCTGTACCGATACGTCGGCAACGCAGCGACGATTTATGTCGACCCGTGGGGGTTGGAAGGAAAAGAGTTCGTTTACAAGTACAGTGACCCGAACTATCTGTACGGCTACGGCTACAGCAATCGCGAGAAAGAGGCGCTGCGCATTGCCGAAGACTACCATCGCTTCAACGTGAGGATTCTCGGTAAGCAGGCGCGTATCGCCCGGTTGCAGGAGGAGATAAAGAAAGGTTATCACGGCAGAAGCCACCAGCGACGTCCGATCAACCGAGAAGCTCATCGCGCGGCGATTCGGCGTTACGAGCATCAGATCGAGGCGCTCGAAGACGCGAAAGCGACGCTCATCCGCAAGCTGGTCGACAACTACAACGATGTCACGTTCGGAGAGATCCAACACTGGGTCGATGGCAATTCAAGAATAACCACGCCGCCTGTCGTGAAAGGCGCGTTGGGCGCGCTAGACCGCGCGGCATGGCATCGTGCGCATGCCCACGACGGCTACCCCGGCATGGAGTCGGTATTTGTCGACGACTTCATGACCGTGTATGGTGGAGCGCAGCTTGCGAAAGGCATTTGGTGCCTCGGCCGCGCCGGAATTCGAGCCGGCCTGTCCCGAATCGGCAGCGCGGCAGACGAAGCCGCCGAAGCGGCGGCCGGGAGTCTGGATGACGCGGGCCGGGCCGTGGGTGGCTTGGCGGATGATGGGGCAAGCTGTGCAGATGACATCGCCAGAGCTAGGCAGCGGTATTACGAACGCGACGCAGACGTCGCGAGATCGAAACAGCTTCGTGATCGATATAATGAACTTCAAGACGACATCGTGAACCCAGATTCAAGAACTAAGACCGATGACTTGGAAGAAATCGCCGATGAGATCAATGACATTTGGGGAACAGATTTCGACTGGGATGTGTGGTTTGACTATTAGCGGCAATAGTTGAAGGAGAGGCGATGTATTGGCTTCACTGCCCGCAGCGCTGTCTAGTTAATCTTGGAGAGCGGCTTGCGAATCACGAGCTTGAAGTGGTCCACGAGACAGACACTTGTTTCGTTTGCACAGTGGGAGAAAGTAAATATGAAATAAACATCATACCGAATGAGTATTATGCGAACCTCAGTGTCAGTGCGAAGCCGGGGTCCGTACGAAAACCCGAAGACATTTGCCAGGCATCAGACCCGAAATTACTTTCACTTGTGAAGCAACTGTCGTCCCTGGGAATTGAGCCAATTATGCCACGAATCGACAATGAGTTAAGCTTTATTGAATCGAAGTTTACCGATTGCAGCTTGGTTAAGATGATTGGCGAAGCCCGATATCACCACGAGAAAGTTAAGGAATTGATTAAGAGCCAGAACTTTGAAGAAGCATCAACCCATAAAAAAAAGCGCGATGAATTCCGCGACCGGATTGCATTGATCTGCATCGAGAGGGATTAGGATGAATTAAAGGGGACGAATCAGATTTGGTCGCAAAGGGCCTTGCTCCGGAAGGTTCCCAGGAGCGAAAAGGGGACATTCTACTTTTTATTGACGAGCGGCTCGTTTTCC
>JAGQOS010000649.1 GCA_020427265.1 Planctomycetales bacterium | reverse complement strand
CCCTGGGCAGCATTTCAATCCCTCGGTTCCCGAGTGCCCTTTTCCGGCATGTTAACGCGACAATTAGGAACCGTGATGCGTAGCAGTTTCTGCACGCGGTCGGGCACGCCGACGCAAGTTGGCCAAATGCCCAAACTCCACGAGGTTATTCTCACCGATGCGCCTAACTGAGGTCAAGCAAGTGCTTGAAAGTCCACGGGGCCGATGTGACCGACGCGCGCAACCGCCTTGGGTAGCACGGACACTTTTCCGCCAGGAAGCTTCCCGTCGCCAACGGGCTTGGCCGGAAAATGTGTCCGTGTCGCGACAGCGACAGGAGGTTCACTGTTGCTGCTGCCGGAGCGCGGAAATCGCCACCCGCGAATGACCTCTTGTTGCTTTGCAACACGGACACTTTCCGTCGATCCGCGAACAAAATGGCAAGCCGTCCGGCGGAGAAGTGTCCGTGCTACCCTGCTTCAATCAAGCAACCGTTGTTACATGGTTACCGAGACAGACAGAAATCCCAAACAGGCAAAGGAATCGTCTTCTCCCCCATGCTGCACCCAAAGGTGCTGTTGCGACGGAGTATTCGACGTCGACGACGTATGGGATGCCAAAGGACGAGCCTACCACGCCGCCATTTTTTGACGGCCATGATGAGGAAGACAGTTGCTGGCCCACCCATGCTCTGGTTTTTTG
>JAGQOS010000648.1 GCA_020427265.1 Planctomycetales bacterium | reverse complement strand
ATTGCTATTACGACTTGTCTGGCAAGCCATTCGCTGGCAAATGCCGAAGGTTGGTCATTCAAGAATCTGCTACCTGGCAAAAAGAACGATATTCCGCCCGTTCAAGAAGAATCGGAATTCCCGAACCCTTTCAAAGCAGCGTCCAATGGCTTGAAAAAGGTAAACAACGGTACCAAGGCCATGCTGGCCAAAACAAAAGACATCATGCCGGATTGGATGTTCCCGGAAACGCGAGCGAACATTAGTCGGTCGTCCAACGAGGTGCAAAGCTCGTTCGGAAAAATCAAGCAAGAGGTGCGAACGGCACAGCGTGCGGTCGTTTCGCCATTCAAGAAACTAGCCGAACTGGCTCAGCCTGAACCCGATCCCGGTCCACAAACCGTAACCGACTTCCTGAAGCAAGAGCGTCCGAAGTATTAGGTCGCAGCGATTGAAGAACGCTGCGCCTTTGAGAAACTCTTCGTAGACGTAAACAAGGTGACGAATTCTCAGCATGGTGTGGGCCAAGTAGCGGCGGCTGTTGCTACGACTGCAAAGGTCCGAAGAATGTGTAATACGGCTGTTGTTGGGCAATTCGCTGTAGGTATAGGGCTGCTTCCAGCAGATGGTAGTCGCCCCACATGCACGATTCGCCGCAGGGAATGGCCCGGCCGGGTGGCGTGTAATCCCAATTGCGAGGTCGATGGTAAATCGAATGCAACAACAGGCCTTGATGATGAGAATCGGGATTCAAGTATCGGTCGGAAAGTAGCGTTCGCATCGTGGTCAAGCCAGCCTGCCAGTAATGTCGCCCTTGTTCGCCCTGACCATTTTCTTG
>JAGQOS010000647.1 GCA_020427265.1 Planctomycetales bacterium | reverse complement strand
GTCCACCACCTTCCAACTGTCGCCCGCCGCGCTGCCTTCATCGATGAACAACCCGTCGATGCGGCTGCCGTAGCGGTCGATCAAATCGGCATAGATGTCATTCGTGAAATCGTTCCATTTCTGTCGGTCGAAGAGGTTCCAGTCCGGGTCCGCGCCGACACCCGGCCCACCCCAGCCGGTGGTGATCTGGTCGGCCGCGCTCATATCGTGACCGTCGCGCGGATGGGTGTAGAACAGGACGCGGATGCCCTTGGCTTTCACCGCGTCGAGCAGGTCGCCGAGCAGATCGCGGTTCACCGTATGGCCTGGCATCCATTGCTCCATCGCCGCACTCGGCCAGAGGCAGACGACGTTGAAATGCCATGCGGTAAAGATCACATATTCGACGCCCATCGATGCCAGATCCTCGGCGAAGCCTTCGGCATCGAAGCGATCGGCCATGTCGTTGGCATCGCTCGGCCAATCGCCGTCGGACTTCCTCGTGCCGCCGAACACGTAGTGGACGAAGTAACCGTATTTCATCCGGCGGAAACTGGAAATCCCATCGCTCACACCGGGCCACGGTTCATTGGAGTAACCGGAGGAAACCACCAGCGAGCCGGTTCCGCTGAGGCGCCCGGGATGAGTGGAGGCATTGTAGACGCCGGGCGGCAGTGAAACGCCGTCGATGACCAGGACGCGGAGCGAACTGCTTCCGGAGAAACCCAGCTCCAGCAGCCCGCCGGGCATGACCTCCATGCGCGAGGTGGGCCGGTGGATCCGGAGGGTGCCCTCCTGCACGGTGGTGGGTCCGATGTAGGTGTTCAAGCCACCCAGGATGAGCGTGCCTTGGCCGAGTTTGGAGAGACCGCCCACGCCGCCAGCCACCAAGTTGGCGTTGATGCCAATGTCGTGGCCCGCCGTGTCAATCACGGCCCCGCCGTTGCCGATGTAGGCATTCTCGTTTCCGCCGTAGAGCGTGATGAAATCCGGGTTGTCCGCGGTGGCCTCCAAGGTGCCGCCATTGAAGGTGAACCAGGCGTTGTTGTAGGTCCCGATCTCGCGGTCGGCGACATGGATCGAGGGCGTGCGCAGCGTGCCGCCATTCAGGTCGATCGCGAAGGTGACGCTGCCGTTGGTCGAGCCATCGATGCCATTGGTGGCGGTGAGGGT
>JAGQOS010000646.1 GCA_020427265.1 Planctomycetales bacterium | reverse complement strand
AGGGGGAAACGGGAATCGATTGATTCCAGCCGATCGCCTTGCAGCGCAACTACCCCGGAGAGCCTGATGTGAGACAGCCCGGCACTCGGGATCGGCCGCGCTAGCCAACACACTTTGGCCACGGCGACTCGACCTGTTGGCAAATGAGGCGGAATTGCCAGCCATATGACGATGCTGTGGCTTTTTTTGCTGAAATCTCGGCTTTTTTCTCGCCGGCCCAGGATGAATTCCGATTTCCGACCGGTTAAAATGGGCAACATGGATTTTAGGATCGGCATCATCGGCATCGTCGGCTGCATTTGCGCGGTTTCGTTTCTGCCTGCGCCGGCTGCAGGGCAGGAAACCGTCGCGGAGAAAGACCATCCCTGGGCGCGATTTCAACCCGGCGCTTGGCGGAAGGTGCGCATCGTAACCGAGGCGCTCGATGAAGCGGGCGACGTGGTGGGTTCGAGCGTTACCGAATCTTCGTCTTACCTGATCGACGTTTCTGAGACCAGTTACGCGTTGGAGATCGACACGAGTGTGGAAGTTGCCGGCAAGCGACTGCCATCGAAGTTGCAATTGGAAGAACTCGATTTACCGGCCGACCTGGGGCTCGCTGGCGAAGATAGCGATTACAAGCTGGTGGGCACGGCCACATATGCTATCGACGACAAACGTATTCCCTGCGAAGTATTCGAAAAACAAGACGATACACCCGATGGCAATCGCGTGACCAAGATCTACTACGCGGCAAATTTTTCGCCGCGTATCGTCAAGCAAGAGCAGATCACGACCGGGGCCAATGGCGACGCGCCGTTAGACGAGTTAACCGAATCGATCGTGGCGATCGATATGCCGTATCGCTTGTCGAGCGGAATCGTGCCTACGTGGCAGACGAAGCGTCAGCGCAAGGGACCGAAAGGCTCGACCGTGGCGATCGAGATTCATTCGTCGACAATTCCCGGCGGACTCGTAGCTCAGAGCACGAAGGAACTCGACGCGGCGGGGCGCGTACTGCGACGTAGTACGTTGGAATTGATTGACTATGGCCTGGAATCAGAGCGCGCCTTGCAGCGTCGGCGCGTCTTTCGGTCGCGGCGCAATCGCTAGTTCGAGTCGAACTTAACTGTAGCGTTTCCGACGACGTTTTTGCGAGCATTTCCCGACGAAACAACGCGAC
>JAGQOS010000645.1 GCA_020427265.1 Planctomycetales bacterium | reverse complement strand
CGGCGCTTCGAAACTGATTCCTTGCGATTCGCCCGGCTGCAGCAACCGGCTGGACATCAAGATTTTATCCGACTCGGGAACGAATTGTCGCGCCATGGCGTCGGGATCGCGCGCTGTCGCTTCGGCGAGCAGCCCGATCTCCTCCATCGCGCCGGGCAGTGTAACTGTCAGATTGTGCGGCATCGCATCGGTGTTGGAAAAGCGGAATTCAACCGTTTCGCCGGCGCGCACGGCGATTCGCTCTTTGTCGTAAATCATACGTTCGGGCACCGTGCCAATTGCGATCACACGAATATCGAGATTCTTGAGACGTTCCTGCACGGAAGACGCCTGCTCGGGTGGCAGCAACTCCGACATTTCGCTGGCCAGGGCCATGGCCTCGAGCGCTGCCGCGCCGGTGCGATAGCGAGCCGGCATGTCGCTCAAAAACGCTACGAGATTGTCAACTACCGCCCTCGCTTGCCGCTTGTTCCAATGCTTGCGATCAATCGCACGGAGAGCGCTAATCGCGCTGTTGCGATTGCGGCCTGCTTTGAGCAATGCGACCAAATCGCGAAACTTCTCAGCCTCATGACCTGGAATACTTTGTAACGTGCGAATCGCCAGATCCTGCACGGTCTCGCTTCCAGAGATCATCAGCCTATCAGCCGGCAACGCCTGCTTCTTGATTCCCGGGCCGGACCATTGCACGGCTAGACCGTCGCCGCCGCCGTTGTCGAAATAGGTGACCATCAGCGCATGCATTCCGGCCGTGAGTTGTACGGAGGCTTGCTTTTCCGACATGCCGTGTAGGCCATCGTGGTTGATCAATAGTTCGTCGTCGATGTACAATCGCGACCCATCATCCGACGCGATAAAGAATGTGTACTGACCAGGCTTTTCAGCGTAGAGTTGGCCCGAGAAACGCAGTGCGAAGGCGTCGCGTCGCCCTAACTGAGGCACATCCATTTTGATTTCGGCAACGACACCACTGGCCTTGGGAGTTAGTTTTTCGAGCGTTTCGCGCGACACATTTCCGGGGCTGAGCTCGAAATAATCAACCTGAATGCCGTTGTCCGCCGAAACACCCCCCTGCCCTTCGCCGCGCGCGTGCGACGGCGGATCGAAGGCGAATGCACGCAAGCGATCATACAGCTTTGCGCGGGTAGCTTCGTCAGCGATCCTCGGTGCAGCCGCCAGCAGTTC
>JAGQOS010000644.1 GCA_020427265.1 Planctomycetales bacterium | reverse complement strand
CCTCCGTCAGGCCGAGCATGCTGCCCCGCATCGGCTTGACACCGGGAAGCTCTGCCCCCCTTGCCGGCAGAGCTTCCTTTTTTTGCTTTCCTGTGTAAATCGTTAGCGCAACAGACGAGAACGGGTGATTACCGCAGGACAACGCAGACGACACCACCGCAGGCCGACACTACGAACGATGATTTTGGCGACCGATGCGTTAAAAGGCCATTGCCATTACTGCCGAAGGCAGACCTATCTCACGCGCAAGGTAGCCAGCCCTTGGCTGCACGGCACGCTCACAATTCTTACGCTTGGACTGTGGCAACGGATTGGCGGTTGGCGCTGCAGCGAGTGTGGCAGTCGTTCTATCCGCTTCAAGCCGCAATAACGAATGAAATCGTGAGCACTTACTTGCCGTGGTGTTCGTGAAGCTCATGGTGATTGTGACCTCGCTCGAAGATCGCGTTTTTCTTGTCTCCGCCCGCGAGTACAAAGGCGACCAAGTCGAGGATTTCTTCCCGAGTGAGCTTGCTTGCCAGCCCGAGTGGCATGATCGACGTGGCCGACTTTTGTCGGAAGTCGATGTCGTCTTTGACGATTACGATTGGATCGGCTTTGGCTAATGGGTTCTCAATTACCTTAACCTCGTTGGCAGTCTCTTCGATAATCATGCCGGTAACAATTTGTCCGGAGGCGAGTTCAAAAACGTAGGGCTGAAATTTCTCATCAATCTTCTCCGAAGGCGCGATTAACGATCGCAGAATGTGTTCGGCGTTACGCTTCATAGGATCGAGCTTGGTTAGCTCAGGGCCGATTTGCTGGCCCTCGACGCCCATCTTGTGGCACGAGATGCAACTGGCAACCTTGAATGCGTTCTGCCCCACTTCGAACGAACGTCCCGTTTCCAAAGGTTGCACGAATTCGATGAGTTCGTCGATTGTCCATTCGCGGCTCTGGCCGATCAGTTTGAGCAACTCATCTTCGATCGGCAGTTTCGCCGAGGCCAGGTAGGCCGCCGGATCTGCCCGGTAGGCGTCCAGATCCTCGACCACGTAGAGCGCCGCATACATGCGTCGCCAGTGGCCGGGAAACGTGCATACAATTGGGTAGACACCTGGCTTTGTCGGCGCTTCGAAACTGATTGCTTGCGATTCGCCCGGCTGCAGCAACCGGCTGGACACCAAGATTTTATCCGACTCGGGAACGAATTGTCGCGCCATGGCG
>JAGQOS010000643.1 GCA_020427265.1 Planctomycetales bacterium | reverse complement strand
CCTGAGCACGTTTGCCCAGTGGCGTGGATTGTGAAATATGAAAACGGAACAGTTCACCGGTGGACAAATGCGGTAATTTCAACTGCTGTACGAGCAAGTTGCATTGTGTCCCTTTCCCCGACCCCGGCGCACCTAGTAACACGATCAGCATGGGGGACACCTTACCTAGCTCAGTTTCTATCCAACTCAGTTCTCGAGCAGGCCTTTGTAGTTTCGCATCAGCAAGTGATTGTCGATCTTCTGGACCAGATCAAATGCAACGCTGACCGCAATCAACAGCCCGGTGCCCCCATAAAAGCTCGCCACGCGAGGACTTACCCCCAGCGATCCAGAAATCATGTTGGGAATGATCGCCACCAGGGCCAAAAAGCCGGCCCCGACGTACGTGATTCGCACCATCACTTTTTCCAAGTAGTCCGCTGTTCGCTTCCCTGGACGATAGCCGGGAATGAACGTCCCGAAGTTCTTCAAGTTTTCCGACATGTCCTTCGGATTGAAGGTAATCGCTGTCCAGAAATAGCAGAAAAAGTAGATCATCGCGACGTACATCAGGTTATACACGTACGAATCAGAGCCTCGGAACGCACGTGCCAAGAACCCGAACCAGTCTGGATTGACGCTCGCCAGATAGTTAAAAAACATCTGCGGAAACATCAACAGGCTGCTGGCAAAAATAATTGGCATCACACCAGCTTGATTCAACCGCAGCGGCAGATACTGCTTGGTGCCGCCATAAACACGTCGTCCACGCACGTGTTTGGCACTTTGCGTTGGAATACGGCGTTGTCCCTGGGTGATAAACACGACCCCGACAATTACTGCGATGAACAAGATAAACAAGGTCACCAAATGTTCGACACCGATATTCCCTGTTCCGAACCCAACCAGCCCGCGTTTGGCTGACGAAAACAACTCGAGTCCCGCACCTGGCATTTGTGCCAGAATACCGGCCATGATCAACAAGCTGATCCCATTGCCGATTCCATATTCGTCGATCTGTTCGCCCAACCACATCAGGAAGATCGTGCCGCAGGTCATGGTGAGGACAGCGGTCACCTGCCAGAACAGTCCCATATTGGTGGCGCCATCGGCGATGAAATTCGGATTCAGCCGCACCGGTAATCCCGATCCGGGATCGACCGCCATCACATACATGCGGACATAGGCGAGACTCTGAACCAGGCACAGTACAACGGTCAGATAACGGGTGTACTCATTAATCTT
>JAGQOS010000642.1 GCA_020427265.1 Planctomycetales bacterium | reverse complement strand
CGTCGATGCGAATACGAGCGCGGGCGCTGCAGGTGAGCACCGCCGGCGCATCGTGGCCCTTGCGGCCGCTGACGCTCTCCACGGCGCTGCGGTATTGCCGCGCGGCGACGTCGGCGGCGGTTTCCATCGGACCATCGGCCTTGTTGACCGCAATGACGTCGACCAACTCGAGCAAGCCGCGTTTGATGGCCTGCAACTCGTCGCCGGCTGTCGGCAGCATGAGAGCCAGAAAGCAGTCGGTCATGTCGGCGACCATCGTTTCCGACTGGCCGACGCCGACGGTCTCGACCAGCACCACGTCAAATCCCGCGGCCTCGCAAACCAGCAGGCTTTCGCGCGTCTTGCGGGCTACGCCGCCCAGGGTGCCGGCCGAGGGAGCGGGGCGAATATACGCCGCCGGGCTGGCGGAGAGTTCGCCCATGCGGGTTTTGTCGCCCAGGATGCTGCCGCCGGTCACGCCGCTGGAGGGGTCGACCGCAAGCACCGCGACCCGGTGTCCCGCCGCGGTGAGCTGGACACCCAGGGATTCAATGAACGTGCTCTTGCCCGCACCGGGCGTGCCGGTGATGCCGACCCGGATCGAATTGCCCGTGTGCGGCATCAGGGTAGTGAGCAGTTGCTCGGCCAGCAGCGTGTGCCGCGGGCTGCGCGACTCGACTAGCGTAAGAGCCCTAGCCAGCACCGCTACGTTACCGCGACGTACGCCGCTGGCGTACTCGTCGAGCGAGAGTTCCCGGCGTCGGGGGATGGGCTTGCGCGGGGATTCATCGCTCATTCTGTCGCTCGTGCATGCCGCGTAGGGTCCGCTGTGCGGACCGCGAATAACACTTTCTAATGTGGTCCGCACAGCGGACCCTGCCATTTGCTTACGAGGTGACAGGTACGCCGAGCTCAATACCCAGTCGCTCGGCTAGCTCGAGCAATAGCTTGCTGGCCGCGTCGGACACCACGGTGCCCGGGCCGAACACGGCTGCCGCGCCTGCGTCGCGGAGCGCCTGGTAGTCCTGGGGCGGGATCACGCCGCCGGCCACGATCATGATGTCTTCCCGGTCGAGCTTGGCGAGCTCCTCGCGCAGCTCGGGCACCAGCGTCAGGTGACCCGCGGCGAGCGAACTCACGCCGAGGATGTGCACGTCGTTTTCCACCGCCTGTTTGGCTGCCTCGGCCGGGGTTTGGAAGAGTGGGCCTATGTCCACATCAAAACCTACATCTGCATAGCCGGTGGCTACTACTTTGGCACCACGGTCGTGGCCGTCCTGCCCCATTTTGG
>JAGQOS010000641.1 GCA_020427265.1 Planctomycetales bacterium | reverse complement strand
CCGCTTCGCGCGACTCAGCGGAGTGCCCGGTGTTAGTCGCGTCTCCCTTACGCCAACCGCTGCCCAGGCGCGACACTTTGCCGACCGCGCTTGCGGATGATCCGGCGCTAGTTCAAGCAGCTTGTCGGTTGCCTCGAGCACAGTCGACCAGTCTTCGGCCACCAAGGCCCGGTGCAATTGCTGAGTGCAACGGGCCGCCTCGATCTTCTTTAGCCTACACGCTTCGAGCTGTTGGGCAAACGCCGCCACGTCGTCGGCCAACGCGGCGGCGCTGGCCCATTCGATTTCGGCTTCTGCAAAGTGCCCCCGTTGCCCCAGGCGGATTGCCCGCTTCCATTGCAGGGCAGCCTGGCATAGGCGGCGGGATTCGTCGCTCGATGCGTTTCGCTGCGAAAGCCGTTCCAGCCGAGCGAGAGCCTCGTCCGGTTGATGGGCTTCCAGGTAGCGTCTGGCTTCGGCTAGGCTGCGCTCGATCAACCGCTGACGAACTTCACCCACGCGTGGCGAGGCGCTTGCCAGGTCGGTGGCAAGCTGAAGATCACGCCAGCCGGCGGAAGACTCGCCGCGGCCCACACGATCTTCGGCGCGCTCGAGATACTTTTCGGCCAGCTTGGCCGATAGATCCTTGGCCGGTCGAAATCGCAGCAGATCGTTCTGCTGCAACAGTTGGCCGGCTTCGTCGAGGCTGCCGCCACGCAGCGCGACGCGGGCCTCTTGTAGTTGGAGTCGCCAAGCCTGGAACATGACCGTGTGCATCCTGTAGTAGAGTGTCGAATTCCGTAGCGACGAGTGACGAATAGCAAGGGACGAGAATTTCAAGGCTCGCGTTGATCCTGCCGCGACCGTCGAATCCAACTCGAGCGGTCGCGGCTTCCGTCAACGTCGTTGTTGCCGTTCGCGCGGCGTGCGCTTAGTGCGCGTCGATCGCCAATTGCTTGGCGGCCGGGCCTTCGGCGCCGAAGTATTCCGTTACTTGTTCGAGGATGTTGTCGGGAGTCTCCTGCTCGAGCATGATTTCACCCTCGTACTGATGGTCAGAATCGACCAGCTTTTCGGCCACGGCGAGCCGCGTGTGGATGTCGTTCATGAGATCCTTGACGCGCGCCAGTTGGCTATCGTCGAAGTTGTATTCGCTGGTAGTTTGCGCGACTTCGACCATTTTCAAACGCGCTTCGAGGTTCTCGACCTCGACGGCCAGTTGCCGCTTGGCCACGAGCATGCCTTCGAGCTTGTCGCGCGCCGCCTCCAGGCTGCGTTGCCGCGCGGCGAGAATGTCGCGTAGGCTGCCGACCGTGGCTTCGTTGGTCTTGAAACGCTCGAAGCGATTGGCCAGATCTTCTTTGACGTCGGCCGTTGTGTAGCTGTGACCGGCGTAGTGATACGAACCTTTGGCTTGCGACAGGTCGCCGCTGAGCTGCATGATTTCGCCCTTTTGTTTGGCCAGCTTCTCTTCGCTTTGGGCAATCTGCTTCTGCAGCTTCTCGATCTCGACTTCTTCTTTGGCGATCACATGCATGTTGCGACGGATGTCGGGTTCCAGTTCCGATACCAT
>JAGQOS010000640.1 GCA_020427265.1 Planctomycetales bacterium | reverse complement strand
ATATTCCATTCATGCTAACCAGCCAGCTTTCCGCCTGCAACTCTCTGCCTGCTAAGATTACACAAATCACGCGTTTTTTTGGCGTTTTGCTCCCGGGGCGATGTTCTGAGTCCAGTGCACGAACGGCCGGAAACTAGCCGAGAAAGCGATCGCCACGGGAATGAAGCTGCAAACATGATTGATCATGGTGCACCCGGTAGCGGAACCCGATTCAGAATATTCCAATTAAAGCCAAAACGACGGTGTCCGCCATCTATCTTTCGCAATGCCACGATGTATCACCGTAGCGAGATTCGATTAGCTGTTTCACTCTCCGCTGCGGCCAAGTATCGATTTCAACCAAGGGCTCCCAGGCCCGACGAATCGCGGCGACGATCGCCTCTCGATCGGCCGGGAAATTGCCAATAAACGCTTCATGGGGTCTTCCCTCTCGGTATGCCGGCTGGCGCGGAGGCTCGCCCAAGTACTTTGCGACCAGCTCGATCGGCATCGAATACATTACTGTGCCGTGGTAGAGCATCGCCTCGCGTTTACAGCGTAGACTGTTACCCGAGAATTTAAGATCTCCAATCGCCAAGTCGCTCGTGCCGGCCAGACGTAGCTCGGTCGCCAACGGGCGCAGAGCATCGGCAAGGCGAGACAACACAAACCGATGCGCCCGGTCGAGCATTCGCAGCTCAGGAAAGTGGGCATAGTGCAGTACGACGGCGTACATCAGACAACCCGGCCCGGCAAGAACTGCCGCCCCGCCACTGGTACGGCGCAGCACGGGAAGGTTATCCTGGCGACAGGCATCGGCTCTGGCTTCGTCGCGCCATCGCGATGTACGTCCGAGTACGACGAAGTGATCTACCGGCTCCCAAATTCGCAACACCTCGGCCTGCGGCCCTGAGGCTTCCGCCTCGTCGAGCAGCGCTTCGTCAAGCGCCAGATTCTCTTCCGGCTTAGGCAGTGTTCGTTCCAGTAAATGCATACGATTCGTTCGCAGTTAAAAATGCGTCCCGGTGCCAGTTCAATTGACCAAGAGCCCAATAGCCCCAGGGGCGAGGCGTCCTGACTAGCGACGCTTTCGGGTTGCTGCCGCCACTTGCCACCTCTAGAATTTAAGGAAAAATTCCGCTCCTATTCGAGTCTAAAGTCCATGCCTGAAACGCCCCGCGACGCCGAGGAACCTGCGAATCCGATCTCGGCCGATGAACTGTTACCGCCGGTCGAACCGCCAAGTCCTGGGTTCATTCTACAACTTTTCATTGTTCCCGGCGTGATCGTTTCTATCATCGTTCTTGTTTGGCTCGTGCTCAACTGGATCGCGCGCGCAGGTGACGATCCCAAGGGATACCTGGAAGCGTTGAAGCGTAGCGGGCCAAGCCGTTGGCAAGCAGCCGCAAACTTGGCCGATGCGCTGCGCAGTTCGCGCCATCAGGCGTTTAAGCGCGATCGCGCCGCGGCCCATGAGTTAGCAGAGTTGCTTAACCAGCAACTCGACGAAGCAAGTATGGATGAAAAGCCGGTCACTTTGCGCGTCTTTCTGTGCCGGGCTCTCGGTGAGTTCGAAGTCGATGAAGGCCT
>JAGQOS010000063.1 GCA_020427265.1 Planctomycetales bacterium | reverse complement strand
GACCGAGCCAAGGCGGTAAAGATTTGACCGGCATCTACCCTGAAGCGGGGGGTTCGCCGTTTGGCACATTTCGATATAATCCGGGTTGGTTCGAGCCACGGGCGCGAAACGACTCATCCTTGCGTCGCGCCGATCGATCCAATGTTTCCTGTCGGAACAGAGGCATTCGGGCAGTCGCGTTTTTTTCAAAATGCGCCGAGGTCGCAAGAGGCCCGCTTGCGCGAATTCATTTCGTCCTTTTATCGTTAAGGAGAATATCGTGCGCCACCGCAAGCATACCGGCTTTACGCTGGTGGAACTGTTGGTCGTGATCGCCATCATCGGGGTCTTGGTCGCCCTGCTTCTGCCGGCCGTGCAAGCCGCGCGCGAAGCGGCGCGCCGCATGAGCTGCTCGAACAATCTGAAGAACGTGGCCTTGGCCGTGTTGAACTATGAGTCGGCGTTCAAGGCGTATCCGCCCGGAAGCCGAGATGGCGGCGCCAACACGCCCGGCGGCAACTCCTGGTGGGTTGCGATCTTTCCCTATCTCGAACAAACGGCAATTGCCGACAAGTGGCAACCGAAGCAATCGTGGTCGGAAGTTACCGACAACAACGGCGGCGCGCAAATTAACTGCGCCTTGGTCGACGGCATCGAATTAGAGATTCTGCGTTGCCCGTCGAGCCCGCTGCCACCGCTAACCGATGCGAAGTCGGAAACTTCGGATAAGAAGCTGGCGATCGCCAACTACACAGGTGTGGCCGGGCCGGCGCTTACATCGAGCTTTCCCGGCGCTGGACTCGCTCGGACGGATAAAGGCTATTTCCCGTCCGACACGTACGATACCGGTGACGGAGGCGAAATCGGCAGCTTTGCCGGTGTGCTCTACCCGCATAGCAAAGTGCGCATGGGCGATATTCGCGACGGAACGACCAACACGTTCATGGTCTGCGAGCAGAGCAACTTCATTCGCGACAACAGCAGCGGCCAGGATTTGAATTGCGCCGCCGGAGCGCTCTACGGCTCGTACGCAGGCACGCATTTGGATTCGCCGCCGAAAGCCAGCGACAGCCGGTCCATGAAAATGTACGCCGAAACGGCCATCCGCTACGGCATCAACGATCAGGAAGACCGGTCGGGCCCGCCCAAGACCGGTGTCGGCGTGAGTGGCGAGCCCAACGGCGGCGTGTACTCGGCCCATCCGGGCGGCGCGATGATCGCCCTGTGCGATGGTTCCGTTACCTTCTTCACCGAAGGCATGGAACTCGCCGTGATCTATCGTATGGCGGCGCGGGCCGATGGCCTGGTCGTGGAATCGCAGCAACAGTAATTAATGCGACTCACGCTGCTCGCCAGCGTGGATCGTTTCGAGTAATTCATAAAAAACCCCGGCCCTTTTCGGCCGGGGTTTTTTGTTGGTGCGCCAGAAAATTGCGGCCACAGCAAATCGCCGCTCCGCAAAACATGCACCGTTGCAAATCGCCGCCACTACAGTTGGCGAATGCGGATCTTCCGCAGTTTCAGCGGCAATGCATGATCTTGAAAGCCGATGCTGCCGGTCGCCGGCCGGTCTTTCAGTCGCGGGTGGTCGAGATCGACTTCGTTGACCACCTCGCCGTTCAAGCGAATCGTCAGTGAGCGGCCCTTCACCGTGATGTGAAACGTGTTCCACTGGCCCGCCGGCTTGGCGTTGTTTTTTTGCGGCGGAATACCCGGAATCACACCACCCGAATCGTGATCGGTCAATTTCGCGTCGGCCGGCTTGCTTCCCGAATCGTAGATCTGGACTTCAATTCCCTTGGCCACCGGACTGGCCTGATCGCCAACGTGAAAGTAGAAGCCGCTATTGCCGCCCTTCTGCACCTGGTAGTCGAATTCGATTTCGAAGTCCTGGTAGTCGCCGGCCAGCCACAGATAGGCGTCGAACCGGGCCCAGCCTTTCTCACCTTCGCGCGGTGTGAGCGAGACCACGCCATCGCCGTCGATCGACCAGTTGCCTTTGGTTGTCCAATGTTTCGTTAGATCGCCCGCCGGCAGCAAATCGGTCCACTCGGCTTCTTTCGCTTGCAAGGCGATCGCTGTAGCACAAATGATCAGCGCCGGCGCTAGAGCGCCGATCGCGCGTGAACAGGCCTGGGAAATAACTCGGAATCTCATCGTTGCCCTTTCTTGAAAATCGTTACAGAAAAACTGAGTTCGGTCGGCACGGTCGCGGCAAGCAGCATAGCGCGATCGTAGCGCGACGTCAAATTATTCGGTTTCGCTCGGCGGAGCGCCTCGCGTCAAGCGACGAACCGAGTACAGGCACGCCCAACAACGCCGCAACACCCGCGATTGTGTGGGCAATGGAATGCGCGAGCGCGGGCCAGTACCCGTCGACATTGGGCGACGGATCGCTCAACCCCGGATAGTCGCGGCGCAGCGTGTGGGCGTAGTAAACTTGCGCGCCCGCGATCGCCACGCACACCAGGCCAAACAACAGGCCGGCCAGCAATCGAATTCGTGTCCGCCACGGCAATGGCCGCCCCAATCCGGTGCGAGGCGAATCGTAGGGATTCATGCCGCGGCTCCCGTCGGTCGTTCCGACCATTCCTTGCCGATCGCGCAAACCTGACATCTCCTGAGCATTCACCGGGATACATCGCAGCGAGGGAACATTTTGCGCACTTCGTCGATACCTTGCTGTGTTACATGCGTATTGCTGAAATTGATCGATACCGGGTGAAGCACGGATTGGATCAGCCGAACATCCTCGTCGGAAAAAGACAGCAAGCTGTCGTCGGCGAAGGGCGTCGGCTGCGGAGCCGCGTCAACGATGCGAATCAGCCCCGTGCCGCAGAACCCATTGGGCAATGGGTTAAAGTTGATATACGCGCCCTCCTCGTACACATAGATCATACCGCCGCGTTTCGAGATTTCGGCAAACGCATGCTCCTGCGCTGCGAGGCGCTGATGCCGATAGCCGACAACCGCCGCCCCCAACGCGGCCAGCGTCAGTACGGCCAGCAAACCGCCGAGCGAGTACCGAATTCGTCGAGACGCTTTGCAAACCACGGTCGCCGACATCGTGCCGTCGTTTCATTCCGAGAGTATTTGTGGCGAATTATCGCCCGCAAATGGAGCGCCGCACTGAGTACAATGCGACGTCGAACGACCGACGGTTCGAATTACAAAATGGCACCGCGGGCAGACAACTCGATGAAAACTAAAATACAACGAGACCAGGCACAGCGGCAATCCAATCGCGAAAGCGATAACTGAATTGCCGCTTCGGATGCCCCATCCGGTCAGCGGAAGCCAAATCAGGCACGCACTATAAAACAACATCCTGCGCGCGATTTGCGACTTCATCGTTGGGAATCTCGCTGTCCTACTTCGGCGTCGGCAGCATGATCGCTTCGTTCTCGCCAAAGGTCGCCGTGCCGACCTTGCCGTTGAGCTTGTACTCAACGGTCAGTTTTTTGACGACGCCCTGGGCGGGATCGCCACCGAACGCATCGTTGTACTTGTCGCTCGGCAAGGCGATTAGCCGCAATCCGCTGGCATGTTTGCGGAGAACGGCCGTCACGTCTTTCTGCTTGTCACCCGCCCCGTACTGGGCCTTGATGATTTCGATCGTGACCGGTTCCTGGCCAATCATGGCGAGCAGTTCCTTAGCGCCGGCCGACTTGCCGCCGATCTTTTGGGCGATCGACATGGCGACGCGCGTGGCGTCGTCCTTCAGGCCTTCGACCTTGGTCGCCTCGACCGCGACGCGGAGCGTTTCGATGGCCGGATAGCGATCGAGCACTTCGAGCACGAGTTTGCGTTCGTCGGAACGCTTCGCCGCGGCCAGCGACTTCTGGCAGATCTCGGCCCGTTGCGCTACCGGCATTTGAAATTGGCGAGCCAGGCGGATGTAACCGCGCAGCGCCCGCGTGCGATACTTCTCTTCGGGCGCCGCCGTGGTTAGATCGAAGAGCACGGGCGCGGCGTCGACCGTCATCCATTCGCCCAGCACGCGGCTGGCGATATCCTGCGAGAGCGCGTCATCGCTTTTGCCGGCCGCATGGAGCGTGGCCAAGGCTTTCGCGCCCCCCATCGCGCCGAGCGTTTCGAGAAACGTGCCCCGGGCGTCGGCCGAAGAATTCGGCAGCGCCGAGGCCAACTGCGCAGCGCAGGCCTCGCGATCGGCCATCCGCACGCAAGCGGCATGCAACGCCTTGGCGGCTGTCTCGGCATCCTCGGGATGCGCCGGCTTGGCCACATAGTCGATCAGCACCGAAACATTCTTGAGCGCGACCGTCTCGCCAAGTGCGGTCAAAACGGCCGAACGAATCGCGCCGTCGGCATGGCCAACCTGCTTGAGCAACACCGGCGTGGCCGACTCGATGCGTCGCTCGCCCACGGCGTGGATCAACGCAGCGAGTGAACTTCCCTCGGCCGTTTCCAGGCGTTTTGCGATTTCCGCATCCACGTCGGCGCCCGGCAAACTGGCGAGCCCGGCACGCGCCGCGGCGGCAAGCGTTTCGTCGGAACCGACCGCCACCTGCAACAGCGTTTCGACCGACGACGCATCGCCCAGACGCGAAATCAGGTCGACGACGGCCAGTCGGATCTCCGGCGGACCGCTGCGGGCGGCGGCCAACATTGCGGGTGAAACGGTCGTATCGCTGCGGTCGGCCAGGGCGTAAACGACCAGCGCGCCGCGATCGGGTGGCAAGCCGACCAATTCGGCGGCCAGCGCTTCGGTGACCTTGCTCCCAGGCAGTTCGCGGGCCACTTGCATCGCCACGCGCCACATGGCGCGGTCGTACGACTTCAAGAGTTCAACCAGCAACGGAATGCCTTCGTCGCCGCGAGCCAGAATCGTGCGGCGCGTCGCTTCCACGATACGCTGCTTGGGCACATCGGCATTGCGAACCGCGTCGCAGAGCGCAATGGCTGCGTCCGCTCGGCCGCCAGCCTGGGCGTATTCGGCGCAGAGCACGCACGCTTCGGCTGCGGAATTTCGCACTGGCGCTGCCGGATTCGCCAGCGCCTTGTATACCACTTGGGCGGCGTCGTCCGTGCCGATCTTGCCCAATGAGACGGCGGCCGCAGCGGCGGCTTCGGGATTCCCTTTGTTGAGAATTGTAGCCAAGGCAGAGACCGAAGTGGCGTCGCGCCGTTGACCGATCGAGTTGATCGTGCCGATGAGCAGGCGACCTTCGAGTTTGCCGGCCGCGTCGCGCAGCGCCTGGGCCGATGATTCACCAGGAATCGCTTCGAGTGCGATGCGCGCCCACGATGCCAGGTGTTCGTCGGCCAACAGGGGCGCCAATTCGGGAACGGCCTTCTCAGTTCCCCACACGGCCAGGAATTTACAGGTGATCGCCTTCTCGGCTGGCGGCGCATCGGACTTCAGCACGGCAATCAGTTCGTCTTCGCTGCGCGTGGTCGGCTCGGCCGCGCGGGCGGCAACGGCCAGCATGCAGGCGGCGGCCACCCAGGCCAACCGCCGCGTTTGTCGATGGATCGTTTGCATCGTAAGCACCTTTTCGTATCGGAAGATGTCGGCCACGGTGGGCCGTTTGTTGGAAACAACGCAAGTTCGGTCGCGGTCGCTCAAATTCGCCATGGCGAACGCAAGGCTTCGCTGCGGAGCCGGTTCGCCTCGACATCGCCGGGAAACTCGTGCTTCACCGGATCGTAATTCACCTGGCGATTGAGGAAGATGGCGATGTTGGCCGCGTGGCAGGCGATGTGCGCATTGCAGGCGGCGTTGGCATTGGTTTTGGGTTGACGACGTGTTTTTACACAGTCGAGGAAATCGCGCACGTGGAAGGTCGCGGGATAGCCGCCGATTTCGGCCACTTCTCTACCAGCCAGCAGGGCCGGCGAACTGAGGACGAATTTGCCGCTGTCGCCCGTTTCGATCCAGCCGTCTTCACCCTCGAACCGCACGGGACACGATCCGAGCGGCAACCAGCCGTCGTTACGAATGACGAGTTGCACGCCGTTTTCGTAGCGTGCGACCAGGCGATTATTCTCGGGTGGATCGTACTGGATCGGCACGGTGGCATCGCCCATGGCCCATTGGCACAAGTCGACGCAGTGCGACCCCCATTCGAGACAGCCGCCTCCCACGAGACCGCCCCCTTTTTCGAAGTTAAAGCCGTCGAGATGCGCCTTATTGAATGGACGCCAGGCCGCCGGTCCCAGGTAGGTATCCCAGTCGATCACTTCGCGCGGCGGCAGCTCTTGCGGCTCCATCCAACCGCTCGTCTTCGCTGTCAATCCAGCCGGATGGGCGTGTACGGCCTTCATCTTGCCAAGCTTGCCGGTGCGGGCCAATTCGCAAGCAAACGCAAAGTGCGGCAGGTTACGGCGTTGCGTGCCGGCTTGAAAAACAACACCGGTCCGCTGCATGGTTTCGCGCAAGCCTAGGCTCTGGGCGATGTTCTTCGTGCACGGTTTTTCGCAATAGATGTCCTTGCCGGCCCGCGCGGCGTAGCCGGCGGCCGTGGCATGCCAATTCGGCCCGGTAGCGATCAGCACGGCGTCGATGTCCTGGCGATCGAGCAGTTCGCGGAAGTCGCGATAGGTCGAACAATCGGAATTGCCATGGTGGTCGTCGGCGCGTTTTTTCACGGTCGCGCGGCGTTCCTCTTTAATGTCGCACACGGCGATGAATTGGACGTCGGGCTGTTCCAGAAAGCATCCCAGGTCGTAGCTGCCGCGACGCCCGATGCCCACTCCACCGACGGTAATGCGTTCGCTCGGCGAAACCGCGCCGTCTTTACCAAGCGCCGAACTGGGAATGATCTGCGGCGCGGCAATCACTGCACTGGCCGCGACCGACGACTTGAGAAATCGACGTCGATTCAAAGACGGAAGTTTTCGAGACATGCTTCGCGCTCCTGGATTGAAGAGGTGGCATCTGTATGCAATTGCGGCATGACGCTCGTCGAGCACACCGGCAATGTGTGGGTAGACTTTAAAAATAGCAGAGTCGTGAGCGGAAAGCAGTCAATTTTTGCTGGCAGCAAGGAATTTTTGCCGGCTCGCTGCAACTTCGCGACGGCCGGGGGTAAGTTCCCGCCGGCCGGTTGCCAAGCTGCACAAGCGTGCCGATAATGAGGTCGTTTTCGACCGATTTTCGCAGCCCTCTTCTCCACGGAGCCCGGTTCCTTGTCCCCCTATCAACGTGAAATCAGCAGCGACCGCAAGGCCTGCATTCTGTTTCTGCTCGATCAATCTTTTTCGATGGATGAGAAGTTGGGCAACGGCGAGAAACGAAAATGCGAACAATTAGCCAGCGCCGTCAACGGTTGGCTGCACAACATGGCGATCCGAGCGTCGGGGGATCGGGGAATTCGCGACTGGATGGACGTGGGCGTGATCGGCTATCGGACCGATCAAAAGGCGAATCCGATTATCGAACCCGCACTCACCGGGGCACTGGCCGGCAAGCCGCTGGTTTCGATTACCGAAATCGGCAACCACCCGGCGCGCATCGAAACGACGACACAGCAATTTCTCGATGACGAGACCGGGGAAATGATCGACGTTCCTTCCGATAGCCCGGTCTGGATCGAACCGGTTTGCGAAGGTAGCACGCCGATGTGTCACGTGCTGCACTACGCTTATGGCCTGCTGGAGCCATGGATTCAACAGCACCCGGATAGTTTTCCGCCCATTGTCATTCACATTTCCGACGGCGAATCGCAAGACGGCGACCCGATCCCGTATGCCGATGCCGTCCGGGCGCTGGCCACGAGCGACGGCAATGTGCTGCTGTTCAATTGCCACCTGTCGGCGATGGCGGCCGAGGCGGCCGTATTCCCGGCCACCGACGGCGCGCTGCCCGACGACCTGGCCAAAGTGTTATTCCAAATGTCGAGCCTGCTGCCCGAACCATTCTTTCGCAGCGCCGTGGCCGAGGGCATGCCGCTCGAAACAGGAGCGCGCGGCATGGCGTTCAATGCCGACATGGTCGTGTTGATCAATTTCCTGGATATGGGAACGCGGGCCGCGGTGCTTCGCTAGGAGCGAGGGGCCCGGGCGCGCTATTCAGCCGTAAGACGGCATAGCCGACATGATTTTCGAAAGCCGCGCATTCTGGTTGCCGAAAGACCTGGCCGTCCCGGACGCCTACGAGGATGCCTACAGTCTCGATCCCGAAGCGGGGCAGGCGGCGATTTGCGATGGCGTATCTTCCGCGATCTTTTCGGGCGTTTGGGCGCGGATTCTGGCGGCGTCGCTGGCCGGCGCGCCGCCCGATATCGAAACACCGGGGGAGTTCGACAACTGGCTCAAGGCATGCCGCAAAGCCTGGCGCGACTCGGTCGACCAGGCCGACCTGGCTTGGCACCAGAAGGCCAAGCTCGAAGAAGGCGCCGCCTCGACCGCACTTTGGATCGAGTTGTTTCCCGACGATACAGATGCCGGCTCGCAGGGCGGATACCGGTTTCGGTGTCGCGCCGTGGGTGACTGTTGCCTGTTGCATGTGCGCAACGAGCACGTGTTGAGCGCCTTTCCCATGGATTCCAGCGGCGCTTACGAACAGGACCCTGTCGCGCTGCGTACACGCGTGGCCAAACAAGATGCCCCGCCGACAATCGAATCGGTTGAGGGCGAGTGTCAGACAGGCGACTTGCTCGTGCTGGCGACCGATGCCGTGGCGGCCTGGGCCGTGCGCCGGTTGGAAAGCGGCGAGCAGCCGGAATTCGAGTGGATGTGGAATTGGCGCGACGAAGACTGGCGAGCGTTCATCGTCGGCTTGCGCGACGAAAACCGGATCCGCCACGACGACTCCACACTGCTTTTGCTCAAAGTTCTGCCCGCCGCGCCGGACGGTCAGACCGAGGTAGCCAACCAAACACTCGATCGACTGAAAGAGTCCAAGGCCGGCCGGTGGCTCCGCAACCTCGCCCATGGCGATTGATTTAACGACCGGGCAAGATACGGCAAGGCTGCGGCCTCAGGTCGGTCGCCGGCGAATCGATTTTCGTTGATGCTTCGGCAGGACGGGCGTCCCTTGAAGGCGGTATCTATCAGGGCTAGAATGAGGCGAGTTGGCGCATCGCGCGTAAATCGCTTCATGTATTAGACTTCGGTGCATTCGCCCATGGCAGCTCGCGTCTTCCGCGTTCATTTGGCCACCGCCGCTCGTGATTATCAACCTCGCGCTACCGAGCCCGGCTTGGCGATGCTCGATCGCAACAGCGCGAATTACACGATCCTGCGAAAATGGTTTGGCGATGTCGTTGCCGAGCCTGAATGGGAAGGCGAGGAACTCGTCGGCTTTTATGTCCGCGAGGAGAAGCGCGGCCGGCTCGAACAGGTCGATTGCGAACCGGTCAACAAGTGGGACCTGACCGGGCATCTCAAGGAACCATTCGAAGCGATCGGCGCGCGACTGCGGAAAATCCAGCCCGAGTCGACGACCGAACAAACGCTGCTCCGCATTGTCGGCGAGCAGTACCGCACGCTTAGCTCCGACCTGGAAGCCAGCGACTACGATTCCTTTTTCTTCAAATACCGCGAAGGCAAAGAGCCGTGGAAGCTGCTCTTTGCCTGGGGTTATCAGCGCGGCGACATGCAACCCGGCCGCGCCCTGATCTGCAGCGATGCGAACTGCGGGCAGCTCTACGTGCATCGGCAAAAAACTAAGGCCATTTGCCCCGGTTGCCAAGTGCCGACCAAACGAAAGAAATATGGTGCGGCCGCGCGATTGAAGACACCGGCGCTGCTGCTATTGCTGTTATTATTGGCGCTGTTTTTGTATGCCTATCGCCCGCGGTTGGAAGTGACACCCGCATTTTTCACTGGGCCGCCGGGCAGCCGTGTCGAGTTTCAGGTGCAGGAACGAAAGTGGTACTTTTTCGATCAGGATGTGACGCATCAGGCCCAAGCCGTATCGCAAGATCAGCGCGTGGTCGAGTTTGCTCCGGGTTCAACGGTCGCGCGGGCGAAGTCGGCAGGACAGACCGTCGTCACGCTGCGCTATGGCGATCGAGTGCGCGACGTCGGCTTCGCCGTCGTCGAACACGGTCCGCCCAACGCGCTGGCGATTGACCCCGGTTCGGCCAACCTGGGCATTGGTTCGACGGTCTCCCTCCGCGCGCTGGGCGATTATGGACAAGGCGACCCGATCGATTTGAGCGAAGTCGTTACCTGGCAGGCCGAGGATGCCGGAATCCTTTACGTCCACGACGGGCTGGTCGAAGGCGTGGCCGAAGGCAAATCGAAGGTCGTCGCCCGCTTTCCGGCGGCCGACGGCGCTGAGCCGATCGAAGCCGTTTGCGAAATCAGCGTTGCGCGGGTCGACTACCAATCGCTCGAGGTTGCCATCGACCCCATCACGCTGCCAGTCGGCGATGCTGGAGTGCTGACCATCGACGCCCTCGACGGCGCAGGAACCCGCTATTCGATGACCGGATCGTCGCTGCTCGAAATTGAGTTCGAACCCCGCGGAGCGGCCCACGTGGACGGCGATTCCATCCTGGGCAAGACATCGGGCGGCACAAAGCTCCTGGCCCAGGTCGGCGAGTTGAGCAAAGCCTATGAGTTCATGATCGTGGGCGGAGACAGCAACGTCGCCTTCTTCGTAGCGCCACAGAATCTCAAGCTGCGCGTGCACGAATACTACACGCTCGACGTCGCCGGCCCCGGCGATGCTCCGGTGGAAGTGACCAGCAGCGACCCGCATGTGGTCGAAGTCATCGGCGGGGCCGAAGTTGCCGGCCGCGCAGCCGGCACGGCGGAACTGACCGTGCGCAAAGGAAGCGACGAGGCCGTGGTTCAGGTGGAAGTGGTCGAATCGGTCATCGAACGGCTGGCGATCGAACCGGCTTCAATCACGTTGCAGGCCGGCAAGATCACGCCGATCCGCGTCGTTGGTTACACCGAAGATGGCGCAGCCATCGAAGTCGCGCCGAGCGAGTTGACTTGGGTCAAGCAGCCGACCATTGAATACGCCGATCTGAATCGCGACACATGGGAGCTCTTCGGCATTCAAGCCACACCGGCGCCGCAGGAATTGCGAGTGCGTCTCGGCGACCAGGAAGCGATCGCCACGGTCGAAGTCATTCGCAGCCCGTTGGCTTCGGAATTATTGGCCGACGAGTTCCTGGTTTATCCGCCCATCGGCGTGGGGGCCCGTGTGGGCGCCACGTACCTGGGCGACGGCCTGACCTTCGGCGCGCGAGGCGGGCTGGTGGTGAACGATATCATTGAAGGTACACCGCTGGCGCTCGCCGGAATTCCCAGCGGCTCGATCATTACCGGTGTCGATGGCATCATGTTCGAAGGTTCCGGCATCGGACCTGTCAAAGAGTACTTGTCGCGAAATCCAATCATGCCGGGTTCGGTATTCCAGTACCGCGATGCCGGCGGCGAGTTGCACGTGCTGCGGTTGCCTCAAGCCCAGGGCTTCGCCCCGGTCACACTGCGTGGCATTGAAACAGCCAACGTCGGACCCGACCAGTTCGACGTGGTGCTCTCGATCGAATTGCGCGAAGAGGCCGATTACCGCCTGCTCGACGCCAACGGCAACCCGCTTTCCGAAACGCGGCATAGCGGCCCGTTCGTTACCGAGTCGTTTGCCGCCGCGGGCCTGCCGCGCACCGGCAGCGACGAATACAAAGTGTTCGTCGAGCGTTCGATTGGCGGCGAAGTAAGACGTTTTGAAATTGCATTCGAACTCAAACTCAGAGGCCAATAGGTGGGATTCCCCGACGATCGCGATCGGTATCTGATCCGCAAAGCCGAAAAAACCGAAGAACTGGCCACGGACCTGGCCAACTGGGTCGCCGAGTTCAACGGCGCGCGCGTAGAAAAAGACCTCGCGCCGATCGCAATGAGCGACGAATTCGAGCTGACGCGCCTGCGGCGGCTGGCCTCGAACCTTTACAGTTCGGCCAAGGTTCCTGTCGCCGCTGCCGTTTACGGCCCTTCGCAAGTGGGCAAGAGCCTGTTCGTCGGTCGCGTGCTGCTGCCCAGCAGCGACGACTACAGCCCCTTGGGCCGCGACGAACAAACCGGACAGCCCGCATATTATCAACACCTGTCGTTCGATACCGATCTGAATCCGCAAAGCGGCTCGAACGAGGCGACCGCCCTGGTCACGCGTTTCACCACGAAAGACCGGATTGCGGCCAACACCGCGCCGGAATACCCGGTCATGGTTCGCGCGCTCACCCGCGCCCAATGGCTGCGCGTGATGGCCCGCGGCTTTGCCGTGGAATGCGCTACGCCCGACAAGAACTGGACACAGGACCAGCTCGAAGAGCTATTCGAATCGGTCAGCCGCCGCTACGGCGATAGCGAAGTCGATCGCAAATGGCGCATGGACTTGCTCGATGCCTACGCTTACATGCGCACTTGCGATCGTCGCGGTTTCCAGTCGAAAGAAGCGGTCGTCAACGGCATGCTCACGCGCTACCCATTGACCGAGGAAGGTTATATCGCCGTTGCGGCGAATCTGTTCTGGGACAACTGGGGCACGCTCACGCAGTTGTTCATGCGGATCAACGATTTCCTGAGCAAGATCGCCGTCGAAGACCGCGACCCGGCGATCCTCACCCATTGGGCCGGTGTCCGCTTCCTGCTCGACTCGCAGCGCGCCAAGATCCACGAGCGGCGCAATTCGCGCTGTTTCAACAAGGTCGACTGGGCCGACTTCCGCCTCGAACAAAAGAACGGCTGGCATGTGCTCGAATATCACCCGGGCAAAGGCGGCGGTCGCGAAGAACTCGAAACCATCCAGGCGGCGATGCTGGAATTGGTGATGCCGATCCTGCCGCATCGCATCAGCGAACAGTGGCGCAAAGTCATCGAGCAGATCGACATTCTCGACGTGCCCGGCATGCGCGCCGGCCGCCAAGGTGCCGAAGAAGGCAAACGCACAGCCGCCGACACGCTCGACGAGCAAATGGAGATCGTCAAACGCGGCAAAGTCGCCTATCTCTTCGAACGCTATACCGAAGAGTTGCAAATCCAAACGCTTCTGTTGCTGGCGCGCGGCGGCAATCTCGAAGTAACGGCGCAGATGAAGTATCACATCGACAAGTGGGGCAAAGCCCGCTACGGCGAGTCGATCTGGCCGGAAAAGGTGCGCGACGCGCTGCCGTCCCTGTTTATCGGCGTGACCGGAATCGATGAAGAATTCCGCAACCGCGACGAATACGCCGATCCCATGCTCTACGAAGCGAGGCTCGCGCAACTGGCCGACGCGCTCGGCCCGGTCATGCACGACTTTGGCGGTAAAGCGAAGTATTTTTCCAACGTCTACCCGCTGCGCTATCCCGGCACGTGGGATGCCGACACAGCCCAGCGCGACAAAGAAGGGGCCGAAAAGTGGGTGAAGGCGGGCGAGGCCTTTCTCAAATCGAAGATGGTGCAAACGTTCGTCGCCAATGCCGACGAAAAGTGGCGCGCCGCCATGACCGATGCCGACGGTGGCATGTCGCTAATCAGCGCCGGCTGGCGCGAAGTGACGACAGCCGAGAAAAAGCAGAACCAGCTCGAACTAAGCATCAACGAAGTTTACTCTCGCCTGCTGGAACTCGGCCGCGGCTGGAAAGTCGACGCCGATTCGAACGTCGACCGCATGAAACGCGCCAAGCTGGCCGAAAAAATTGTCGAATGGCTCTCGTCGGACGAGCAAGCCGTATATCAGCGAGTCCAGGCGCTCGAAGCCTCGCTCACGCTCGAAGAAGGCGACCAGATGCGGCTCTCCGACTTCGCCGACATGCCGGTGCGCAGCGGTGTCGGCCGGCCGGACCCGCTCGAAAAGCGTTTCCCGCGCCAGTTGACCGATTTCCTGCATGAATGGGCCACGATTCAAGTCACGCAGAACTGGGAAGAATTCACCAAGGCCCATCCCGAAGCCGGTCCCTGGCTCGACGCCGAGGACATCGGCCAGCTTTCGCGCTACATGCGCGACTATCTCTGTTCGAAGGAAGTCTTCGAGGAGATCAACTCGCAATTACTCAAAGTGGTCGGGCTCAAATTGCGCGACGAAGCAGCCAAACGCCGCGCGCGGCGCAAGTACGTGCGCATCATGATGAACGACTACGTGATGAACCCGGGACCGGATGAAAAGCCGCTTGCCGAAGTGGATACGGCCGCCGACGATCAGTTCGGCCTGATGGCGCCGCTGGTTAGCCGTTGGCGCGGACGACTGGCCGCCGCGCTGGCCTCGGGCGCCGGCGCCGAGGTGCGCATTCCACCCGGCAACACGGAGTTGTACGAATTGCTGGAACCTTATGACGAAGAGTGAGAACGCGTGACGTTGTGACTTCCGAGCGGCAAGCGGAAAAACGAGGATTTAGATTGCGTTTGTCAGCCTGCTGCGGGGCGCCGATTCGAGTTTTGTCTTTTGTAAGTTGAGAACTCACTCATATGCATATTTTATTCGCCAACACCGGTGTCCAGGTGATCTGCATTCCGTTGCAGGCGGGCCGTCGGTTTACGACGTCGCAAATCGGTTACGGCTGGCAGCATTGCCGTTGTGAGAATCGCGACATCGACGAGGAGGATCTCGACGAAGAGACGCCTCCGATCGACTACCCGTACATTCAATGGCAGATCATTCAATCGAACGTCAGCCGGCTATTCCTGGCCGTCGACACGAGCCTCGGCGACCCGGACCTCGGTTTTGCTTGCGATCCAACTACGCTGGCCGGCGATTTCCGCGTGGCGATCGAACATCTTCTCGATTTGGCCGGCGCGCCGCTCCAGGGCATTCCCAAGGTCGATCTTTGCCTGCGCGCTGCTACGGCCACCGCCGGCGAGGCCAAACCGGTGCACATGGTGGTCGATTTCGGCAATAGTCGCACCGGGGCATTGCTGCTGGAAGTAACCGGCGAAGTAACGCAGGCCGCCGAAATGACGCCGTTCGAGCTGCAGAACCGCTACACGCTCGATTACTTTAACGAGAGCGGCGAAGCGATCAGCAAGCCTCCCACTCGTTGGTTTTCGTCGAAGACGAGCTGGTGCAATTCGCCGTTTCTCCCGCCGCGCGAAATGGTCAAACGCGAGTTCTATCGCGAAACGGTCAAAGGACTTCTCGGCAAGAAGCAGGTGAATCGCCAGCGAGAAATGAGCGTGCGGCCCGAACTGTTCGACGACCTGTCGATGGCCCGCCTGGGCCGCGAGGCCGACGATGTCGGGCAAACGATGCACGCCAAGGGCGAATTCCGCACATCGGTCAGTTCACCCAAGCGGTATCTCTGGGCCGACGACGACATCTGGCTCGAAGGCGCCTTCTGGTACATGGCCGACCCGCACGATCGGGCCAAGACCGATACGTTTTCGGCAAAAATCCAGGGACCGCTGCTGCAATTCCTGCACGAAGACGATCGCGACTTCTTACTGGCCGACAAGCCGCCTGCCGAAGAAGACTTCGCCACGCAGATGCCGATCAAACCGCGCCACGCGCCGCGCGTGATGATGGTGCTGGCGATCTATGAGTTGCTCTGCCAGGCGTATTCGCAAATC
>JAGQOS010000639.1 GCA_020427265.1 Planctomycetales bacterium | reverse complement strand
GAACTCATAATTTTCCCGTTGAATCACTTCGGCCACTGCGGCGATTAACTCGGCTTCGCGGCGAATGGCATCTTGATTCTTGGCGAACTCGGATTTATTGGAGAGCCAGGGGGCGAGTCGCTTTTCGAAGGAGTCTTCGAGCCAACGCATAAGGATTGGACGGAAAGCGACCTTGTCCCATGTGGCCTTTCGCTCAGCGGAATCGACTGGCAATTGACTTCCGGCAATCAAGTCGACCAGATCCTGTTTTCGTGCCTTGGCTTCGTTAAAGGACTGGTCTGTGCCGACTTTGCAATTGAATCCGGCTCGCGCGAACATCTCGCGCAAACCTGGCGAGTTCTCCTTCCAGCGTACGTCTTGGTCGTATTCACCGGCGATGCCAAACAGGACAGCCAGCATGGAAAATTGCTTTTGGGCGTCGCGATTTCCGCCGCTCTTAAATGGCGCCGGCAGCGAAATGGTCTGTTCAACTTTCATCTTAAGCGACTTGATCTCGTCTTCGATTGTTTCGCGCGATATCAATTGCGACCAGGCAAAGCCGCCGCTCCCATCACCCGGGCCCGACGGGGCGCTGCCGGTAGTGGCTGTTCCAGGTTGGTTGGGGCGTCCGGCCTTAACGACACCGGCTCCATACTGAGGTCGCGAACCCTGAAGTTGTTCCCTCGCATCGACGAAGAATCGTGATTCGACATCGGCGGCATCAAAACTAGGGGGGGCGGCGACTGGTCCGGTTGGTTTACGTTGCTGGGCCTGGGCGACCGCCGTGACGGTAAAAAAAAGTGTAGCCAAACCCAGCATCCACAACGGGCTTATTCGGAGCATAAATCAGACCTTTCGCCGTAGAAATCAATCGAAATCGGCTGAGCCAGCAGGTGCATGCCCGAATAATAGCGGGGGGCCTGCTAGCTCAATTATCAACCGAACCGTCGAACTTCGCAACCGACGTACGTTTCGGCAACACTTACTCCTGTTATTGCTGCGATTCCAGGCAGGGCTAATCGGGAGCGACGACCCCATGGAAGAATTGCCGTTTGTGCGGTAATCTTTACGTTTTCGTGTTTCGAGTGCCGCACAGGCGGCATTCGATGGTCTACGTCGTCCGCTCTAGCCCCCAGTAGTAGCATGACCGCATCACACCCCGCACTCAATTCGATCACCGCCGCTGTGGATGCTGGCCATCTTTGCGAGGCGGCGGCCGAAAACCTTCGGAAATGGCTGACTGAGCCTCGCTACGCACAGTATGCCGACGCAGTTGCCAGCGATATCGAGCAAGGCAAATGGAAGGAATTGGACGACGCCTTCTGCGCGGTCATTCCTTTTGGGACCGGCGGTCGACGCGGCAAAATGTATCCGGTGGGGCCGAACGCCATCAACGAGCGCACGATCGGCGAAAGCGCCCAAGGGTTGGCCAACTATGTAAAACAACACGCCGGCAGTGCGGCGCTGCGTTGCGCTATTGCCTACGACACCCGCCATCGTTCGCGGGAGTTTGCACGCTTGTCGGCCGAACTGATGGTAGCAGCCGGCTTCGAGGTCGTACTTCTGCAAGACTGCCGTAGCACACCCGAACTTTCCTTTACAGTTCGCTACAAGCAGT
>JAGQOS010000638.1 GCA_020427265.1 Planctomycetales bacterium | reverse complement strand
ATCTGGACGTGGTAAATGTCGAACAGCACTTTCACGCGCGGCGAGCCGACCTTGCGAACGATGTTCGCGACATAATCGATGTCGTCGCCCTGATAGCCGGGGTGTCCCTTCATCGGGTGCGTGTCGTCGCGCGTGTTGAGATGCTCCAGGCAAAGGGTCACGTTCTTCTTGCCTGCATAGGCCGCCGCTTCGCGAAAACCGTCGACGCAATGCTTGAAGGCCGTGGCGCGCGGCATGCCGGAAGGCAACATGCCTGTGAAAGTTATCACTCGCTGGTAACCCATCTCGGCCGCCAGGTCGACGCGCTCGCGCAAGATGCGCTGGCACTGCTCGTGGTGCTGCGGGTTGCACATGCCGATCGAAAAGCCGTGGCTCCCGACCAACGCGATGTCCAAGCCCAACTCGCGCATTTCGGGATACAGCTTGATGTCCAAGCCTTCAATCGCCGGCATCCCCAGCGCTTTCACATGGCGGGCAAGTTCCTGGGCGGGCATCGGCTTGAAGCACCAGGCCATCACCGATTGGCGGATGCGGCCGTGGACGACGGCGGGTTGTACGGGCATGGTCAAGTTGCGGGCGGAAGGAACGTGAATCAAAACGTGCGGTCGAAGCACCATCATACCGGCGCCGGGCGGCGAGTCCAAACGGTCGGCGCAGGGCGGGTCGGTTGCCGGGGGCGGCGCTGGTTCGGTAGACTTGCGCCGCCTGGGAGCGCACCCTTCAGCCCGCCGCCGACGCTGTGAAAATCCAAGACACGTTGATCGACGACACGTTTGCCGAGGCGTTTCGCATGCGCTGCACGCGGCTGGTCGTCACCGCGCACGACCAGCACTGGTTGGAGGCCGGCGTGCGGGAATTCACAGGCTATGGCTCTTCGGTCATCGCTTGCGACGCCGAAACAGGCGTCGAGCAGTGGCTTCCCCCAGCGGCCACGCCCGACGGGCGCCCCGGCGCGGCGATTCTGGCGTTCGGCTTTTCCGAAGAGGCGTTGGCCAAGGCGGTCGCCAATCGCACGGGGCAGTGCTTGATGACCTGCCCTTCCACCGCCGTGTTCGACGGCATGCCGCAAGCGGCCGCGCGCTTTCCCTTGGGAAAGACATTGCGATACTTCGGCGACGGCTATCAAAAGAGCAAACAGATCGACGGCACGCGCTACTGGCGCATTCCGGTGATGGACGGCGAGTTTCTGGTCGTCGAATCGCTCGGCGTTGAAAAAGGGGTCGCCGGCGGCAACATCATTTTGCAAGCGGTCGACGCGCCCACGGCGCTCGACGCCGCGCGTCGCGGCGTTGCGGCGATCGAACCGCTGCCCGGCGCGATCACGCCGTTTCCCGGCGGCGTCGCCCGCAGCGGCAGCAAAGTCGGCTCGCGATACAAAGGGCTGATCGCGTCGACTTCCGATCCGTTTTGCCCCACGCTGCGCGGACGGACGACGACCATGCTGTACGACGGGGTGAACTGCGTGCTGGAAATCGTCATTGACGGCGTCGACGAAGCGGCCGTAGCGAATGCCATGCACGCCGCGATGCACGCCGCCGCCGGACCCGGCGTCGCCGCCATCAGCGCCGGCAACTACGGCGGCAAACTCGGCAAGTTCCACTTCCGCCTGCACGAACTGGCGCCGGCGTAGCGTGGCGGCGTGCGGGAA
>JAGQOS010000637.1 GCA_020427265.1 Planctomycetales bacterium | reverse complement strand
CGGCAGCCGTTCCCGATCAGCAGATCGTCGATGAATTGGCAAACAAGTTGACCGAACTTCGCGATGCCGGCAAGCTGCAAGGCTTTGGCCTCGACCTCGAATGCGAGAAGGGCGTTGTCTGGCTTTCCGGTAAGGTCGCGAGTGCCGAGCAGCAGATGCTGGCCTTGCGAGCCGCGCAACGAGTCGATGGCGTGACGAAGATCGTCAACAACATTGAGTTGGCCGAGGCCGAGGCGCAATTGGCTTCGCTGAATCAAGAAGCACCCGCAGCCGAGCCTCAACGGGAAGCCCCGGCCCTGCCGATGGCTCAGTTCCCGGCGACGGTCCGCTCGCTGCCGGCTTCCCAGCCCGTGCCCTACTCGCAACCGATGCCGGTTTCTCGCCCCATGCCCGTGGCCATGAACGGTCCGCAGATGGGTCCGATGCCAGGCTACCCGGTCTACGCTCAAAGCATGCCACCGCGTCCCGCGGGTTCGCAGCAACCCCAACCGATTGCTCGCGTGAACGCCGCTGGAGAGCGTTCGCCCATCCAACGGTTGGCCTATGCCGGCGGTGCCGTGCTGGCTGCACCGGTGGCATTGGGACAAGCGGTGGCTCAGGGCATGCCGGCTCCCATGCCGAGTCGGGGAGGCCCCGTGGCACCGGCGAGCTATGATCACCCGCAAATGCCCGGCTATGCTTGGCCCAGTTACGCGGCCTATCCCAACTATGCCGGTTTGACTTACCCCAAGCAATACTCGCCGACCGCCTGGCCTTATATTGGGCCGTTCTATCCCTACCCGCAAGTTCCATTGGGATGGCGTAAGGTGACGTTGGAGTGGGACGACGGCTGGTGGATGCTGGATTTCTACTCCAAGTAACCCCAGTTACCTAGCTAGATGGCACGCATGCCCCATCGCGCGACCCGCGCGATGGGGTTTTTTGTTGGCATCATTGGAATAATTGGAAAAACCCGCAAGTTCCCCCCAAGTTGACACGATAAAGAGTATTAGAACGATTCATCGTCGATCTGAATTAGGAAAGACCCATGCTGACAAAGGCTCAAACAGGAATTACCGCGGCGCTGCTGGCGATTGTCCTCTTCTCGAATACGGGTTGTATGCACATCACCGCCGGCCCGGACTTTCCCATCCCGATTCCGGTCACGCCGTATTGGCAAGATCGCCTGGAAGACCGCGCGTGGGTAAAGGAACGCTACGAGCGAGCTCCGATTCTGGGACCCTTGACGGCCGGTTCGCCCGTCAAAGCGTTAGACGAACCGAGCGATGACGAGGTGATGCGAGCTTTCGAGCGTGCGGACCGTATCGAAGGCGGAATTCCCCTGCTGTGGGAAGCGCAACGCAACAACGTCCAGATCACCAAAGAGAAAATCGCCGACTACATCGATCCGCCGCGGGTCGTTCCCTTGATCGGCCCGGTGCAACTGCATCACGCTCACTACAAGTGCACGATCTATTACTCGCAGAAAACCCGGGTGGGCTGGCCGTTCCCGCATACCGTTGTGGACGAAGATGCCCGCGAAGTGGTGTACATCGACCACAACCATTTCCATATGGTCGGGAACGTGCAGACCGATTAATCGGGAGCGTGTGAAAGCAGGGACGGCTCGACCGCTGGCACCGTTCGCGGACCTATCCAGCGGCGAGTTCCTGCAGAGAGTAACCATAGCACAAC
>JAGQOS010000636.1 GCA_020427265.1 Planctomycetales bacterium | reverse complement strand
CGTCGACCAGGTACCAGGTGGGATTCCCAGGATCGCTTTTGGGGTCGTAATGAGGGTCGTTCGGATCGAAGGCGGTGTGGTCGGGGTAGCCCGCCTTCACGACTTCCATCGTTCCGAACACGCCCAGAGGCTCGGTGTTGCTGTGATAAAAAAGAACGCCATCCCCCACCTGGACATCGTCCCGCAGGAAGTTGCGGGCCTGATAGTTGCGGACGCCGTCCCAGAACGTCGTGCGTCGCGTTTCCCGGGCCAGATGCGAGATCGAATAGGATTCCGGCTCGGACTTGAACAGCCAGTATCGTCGCCCGGAGGACTCGGCGCGTTTCGCAGCTTTCTTTTTGGCCATGTGAGAACGAACGAACCTTTCATCTGATGTGAGATCGGTCTCGCGAAGCCTTCGGCGTCCCGGGTTCATGCGTGACATGACGAAACGCGAAGCGTCGATTCCGCAGTCAATGGGGCGACAATGCCGCCACGGCCGTCGGCACATCGGAAAAAATGGCGACGGATTGCAGAAAATAGGGCGCTCGAAACAGTTCGACAAGTTCCGTTTTCAGGATGCAGAGCGCGAGTTTGCCTCCGTTGGAAGAAAGCTTGTGGGCGATCTGCACGATCAGTCCGATTCCGGCGCTGGCGATGAATTCCGTTTCCGGCAGATTCAGCACCCATCGGGCCGGTCCGCTCGGAAGCAGTTTCAGCACTTGGGGCCGTAGTTCGAAAACCGTGTGCTCCACCAGATCCCGGGTGTGCAGCGTGATGACCGTGACGCCGGAGGAATCGGAGACCGTAAGTGACGAAGAATCCAAGAGACGAAGCCCTCTGAATCAGAGACGCGCTGGCACGGCGTCGACCGACCTCCGACACCCCGAACGCCGGGGCGGACTGCGTGACATTGTCGGCAGCCGTCCCGGGCTTGGCAATGGGCAGGCGACCTTCGCTCAGGGCGGTTCCGTTTTTCAATCTGGGGTGGCCGGGTCTGGAGCGCTTCGCGAAGGCCCGGAACGATTCACCGAAGAATTCACGAGTCATCGCCCACGCCCCAACGACACATTTTGAAAAACGGATCCACCCCGCCGATCCGTGGCGAGTGGGTTGCCGAGAAGGGGGCGAGGTCGCAAAATCCAAGACGCGATGGCGGGAGGCGTCGAACGGAAGCGAGTGAATCCGCAGGCCTCTCGCCTTTTCGTTCTGTTCGTTTACAGCCGCGATCGCGCGTTTGGATCGTCGCACTCCCCGCTGCGTCATTCCCAAAGGACATCAAGCCCCGATGGCCTGGTTTCAGACTCAAAAGCCGCTTGCCGCGCGCCCGCGCGGTTTTCACCTCATCACGAACGAGGTTGTCGGCCTGATCCCCGAACTCTCCAAGATCAGAATCGGAATTCTGCATCTGTTCCTGATGCATACTTCGGCGTCGCTGACGCTGAATGAGAACGCCGATTCCGAGGTCCCGCGCGATCTGGAAACGTCCTTCGGCAGCATCGCTCCGGAGGACTTTCCTTACCGGCACACGATGGAAGGCCCCGACGACATGCCGGCGCATGTGAAGACTTCGCTGCTGGGAAGTTCATTGACGATTCCGGTCGCCGATGGTCGACTGGCGCTGGGAACGTGGCAGGGCATCTTTCTTTGCGAGCACCGCAATCACGGGGGGCCTCGCAAGCTGATGTTGACGCTTCA
>JAGQOS010000635.1 GCA_020427265.1 Planctomycetales bacterium | reverse complement strand
CCAACAGCGCCGGTGTGCCGGGTGCGAGCGACGAAGTATGGGACTTTGGCGATGCGGCGCCCGACGGCGCCGGTAGCGCCGGCTACGGTTCCTTGCAAGTTCACAACCACGATGCCGGCCAAACGATTCTGGCCTACAACGCCTGGGGCAACCCCGGGGTGGCGGGCGACGCAGGCATTGGCAATCGCGGCAGCCACGCAGCGGTCGTCGCCGGCGCCCCGGCCCTGACCGGGCCCATAGTCCTTTCGGTCGATCCGCCCATTTACGGCGTCGTCGATCCGAACGTCACGCGTCTTACGATCGACTTCTCGGAAGCGATCACATCGGCTTCGGCTCTCGACTCGGCCAACTACCAGTTGATTTCGCCTGGGGCTAACGGGACGTTCGAAGATGGCGGCGGCGACGACGTGGTGATTCCGCTTACCGTAGAATTCGACGGCGCGACGCACGTCGAACTGGTGATCGATGGCGGCGCCAGTCCGTTGCCCGACGGCGATTATCAATTGACGATCGACGGCGACGGCTCGATCGAGGATCCCGACGGCAACCCGCTGCACTCGAACACCGGACCGGGTGGCGGTGACAATTTTGTACATCGCTTTTCCATTGGCGCGGTGAACGACCAGCTCAGCCCCGACTGGACCTTCGCCAACAACGTGGACCAGTACGAAATTCGCAATCTCTATGTGTTGGTGCGCGAAGCGCCGGGCCTGGCCATTACCGAGCCGTTCGAGCGCGTGATTGTGCAGCGCGATGAAAACAACCAGGGTCAGGTGGAGATTGCCGGCCGGTTCGACACAACCGCCACGCATGTCGAGGTGCGAGCCATACCGGTCGAAGGTTTCGGAGGCACGGCCACGGATTGGGTGCTTCTGGACGATACAATCGAGAACTTCGAATTCCGCGGCTTGGTCACGCTCGACGCCGGCTGGTATCGCGTTGAAGTCCGCGGCTTCGACGGCGCAACCGAGTTGAATACCGACTTCGTCGACGAGATCGGCGTGGGTGACATTTATGTAACGGCCGGCCAATCGAATTCGGCTAATCATGGCGACACGCTGCTCACGCCCGACGATCCGCGCGTTTCGGCATTCAATGGTACTTCCTGGATCTTTGGCGCCGACCCGCAACCCATCGCCACCGGCACGCTCGGTTCGCCTTGGCCGGAATTGGGCGACCTGCTCGCCGCACACTACGATGTGCCGATCGGCTTTTACAACGTAGGTTGGGGCGGCACAAAGGTTTCCCAGTGGCAACCCGAAGCCAACGACAAATACCCTCGCCTGCGCGACGCGGTTACGACGCTGGGTGAAAACGGCTTCCGCGCCGTGCTGTGGCACCAGGGCGAGTCCGACTTCAATCTAATGCCCGACGTGTCGCTCTACACCGGCCTGCTGGAACACGTGATCGAGCAATCGCGAATCGACGCCGGCTTCGACGTGCCCTGGGGCGTCGCCCGGGTCAGTTACGTGCCGCCGAACGTGAATCCCGATTTGATCGCGGCACAAGACGCGGTGATCGCCAACGATCTGCTCGTGTTCGCCGGACCCAATACCGACGAACTGGTTGGCTCGCCCTGGCGCGACAACGGTGGCGCCGGAATCCATTTTTCTGAAGAGGGGCTGCTCGAACACGCCCGGCTGTGGTCGGAATCGATCTTCACTTATTTCGACCTGCTAAACGTACGACGCGTTTCGGTCAGCGCCGACG
>JAGQOS010000634.1 GCA_020427265.1 Planctomycetales bacterium | reverse complement strand
CTAATAGGAAGGTTAGAGCGTATTTCATAACTTAGCCGGAAGGCGCTAGCGTCCGGTTTTTCCCGAGAACCGTGGGCTAGCGCCCTACGGCTAATGGGTTTTGAAATGCGCTCTCGGTAAGAAGGAAGATGGCGGCGGCATTTTGCCGAGTTTGGAATGACCCTGGAGAGGAGGACTTGCCATGAGCCAAGCTTACACGCACTTCGTTGATCTGGCCCGGGAGGTTGAACCACCTGGGGACGGCATTCTGACTCGCACATTGCACAACGACGACGGCGTGAAGGCGGTCCTGTTCGGCTTCGGCTCGGGGCAGGAGCTTTCCGAGCACACGGCTTCGATGCCGGCGATTCTGCACTTCGTTGAAGGCAATGCGACCGTCACGCTGGGCGATGAGGTAGTCCGCGCCCAGGCGGGAACATGGATTCACATGCCCGCGAACTTGCAACACAGCATCATCGCCGAGACAAAGGTCGTGATGTTGCTGCTGCTATTGAAGCCGTGAAGAGCAACAGCCGCAAGCCGTTGTGATAGATCGATTAAGAGGGAGCGTTGGAGCCGTCGCTTGAGCTCGTCGACTCGTCGTTTTTTGGCGGGGCATGTTCCGCCAGTCGATGGGATCTGCGGGTTGGAATCAACAGTTCGGCGAACTGGCCGCCGCGACCGTCCTGCATCGATCCCAGGACGTAGCCCGCGATTCCACCTAACAGCGAGGCAACCGCCGAGTCGCTGAGCACGCCCAAGATCGCCAGCGAATACACGCTGCCGATCAGCAGCGACACGGTGAGCAATCGAATTAGAATGGTATCGGAGAGGAATGCGAGCCACTTTTCCAATACATCGGTTGCGCCGTCACGATCTTTGACTGCTTTCTCAATGCGGTCACCTAAACGCGATAACCCGCGAATCGTAAGCCATACTCCAGCGACATAGGCCAGGATGGTTCCCCCGGCCAGCCAGCCACGCAAATTTGGCGGCAGATCCTTAGCGCCGGCTGCCGAATCCATGCCGTCGGCCCAGGCGTACGAAACGCTAACCAACCCAAGGATCAGCCTCATGGTGAACAGCGACAACAAACGCAACGGGTGGGCAGGCATGGTGCGATCTCGCAGGGGAAAGCGGCAAACAGTTCAACCAACGCCCCCGATTGTAATTCAAGGCGTTTTACCATCAAGAAAGTGCCATGCCGTTTTTTCAATCGACGGGGGCGCGGTTGATTGAATTGGACACGTGCAGTGGTCGGGCGGCACCCGTTTAGCCCGCGCGGCTTCGCCGGCGCACGATCAGAAAGCCGAGCGCGGCGGTAACGATCGTGGCCAGTCCGAACGCCAGGCCGTGCTGCGCCGGCATCCAACCGACCACGTAGCCCGCTTCGAGCTGCTGCCGGGCGATCGCCAGCACGGCCGGGTCGGTCGTGCTGCGCGCTACCTGGTCGAAGCCATTCTCGGCAAGCTTAATTCCCAGCAGTGTGCCGGCCAGGCCGGCGAGGATCGGCAGCAGGCCGAGCGATCCGTAGAACAGGAACGTGGCCGGCTGGCGCGCCGTGTAAATAAGCACGACGCCGGCCGCCGTGAGCAGCAGGCCCGAGGAGACCACGAGAAACCCGAACAACCCGCAGTTCTGGAACGTCATGATCGGGTGAAGCTGCAGGAAGATCGCGCCGACCATGGCGACCGTCGCCGTGGCGGCGAGAAGCTTGGCGATACTCCAGGGCCCGGCGTGCGGCGGCGGCGAAGCGCCGGCCGGCATGTCGGTCGAATC
>JAGQOS010000633.1 GCA_020427265.1 Planctomycetales bacterium | reverse complement strand
GAGCCTGCACGACGAAGCGGCCGGCCAGGCCGACAGCCGCATCGACTTGAATCGCTGCGGCACACCGCTGCTGGAGATCGTCAGCCAGCCCGACATGCGCAGCGCGCTCGAAGCGCGGACCTATCTCACGGAATTGAAACTGCTGCTCGAGTATCTCGGCGTTTCCGATTGCAACATGCAGGAAGGAAGCCTGCGAGTCGATGCAAATATCAACTTGCACATCGACTCATCCGAAGGTGAAGTGGCCACGCCGATTGTCGAAATCAAGAACATGAACAGCTTCCGTGCGGTCGAGCGGGCGCTCGAATACGAAGCGGCGCGGCAATACGACGTCTGGCAGGAGACCGGAGAGAAGAAGGGCGACGTGCCGAAGCAAACGCGCGGCTGGGACGACACGGCCGGCGTCACGCGCGGGCAACGCCACAAAGAAGAGTCGAGCGACTATCGTTATTTTCCTGACCCCGACCTGGCCCCGGTCACTGTGACCGAGGAAGAGATCGAAGCCGTGCGCGCCGAGTTGGGTGAATCGCCGGCACAGATTCGCGAACGGTTAGGCGTGGAATTCGACATCAGCGCTTACGATGCCGATGTACTTGTCAATCAAGGGCCGCTGCTTGTCGCCTATTATCTTGAATTGGCCGGCGCTTCAGGCGATGCGAAGGCGGCCAGCAATTGGATTCAGCAAGACGTACTCCGCTGGCTCAACGAACGCGAAGCATCGATCGAATCGTACCCAGTCAAGGCTGCCGAACTGGCCAAGCTGATCAAAAGGGTAGCCGAGGGCGAATTCAATACCAGCCGCGGTCGTGAAGTGCTGGCTGTGATGGTCGACGCGAGAAAGTCGGTCGAGGATGCGATTGCCGAGTTAGGGATCGAGCAGGTGGACGAAGACGCCGAACTGGCGCTGTGCCATGAACTGCTCGCGGCCAATCCCAAGATTGTGGCCGATATCAAGGAAGGCAAGCTCAAGGCGGCCGGCGCGCTGATTGGCATGGCCAAACAGAAAAACCCCAACGTCGATCCGGGGCGAATTCGTGCGCGCTGCATCGAACTAGCGCAGAATATGTAGCGAGAGGGTTTCGGCGTAAGCCTCTGCTACGGAAATTGGTAGCCCGGCCTGTCGATCAGCCGTTGGTTACAATTTCTGGCGTTGCGGAGGGCATGGGCATGCTCGGCATCGAATGGTGCGCGGCCGCTTCGATGGCGTCGGCCACTTGTTCCGCGCTGCGAACGGCGTCTTCGTGAAACCCGTGCCCCCAGTAGGCACCGCAGTAATAGGAGCGATACCGGCCGTTGATCGCCGCGAAATTACGCTGGGCGACGAGTGTGTCGATCGTTACATGCGGTCGTCGCCATTCGAGCCGTTGCAGGATGTGTTGCGGATCGAGATGCGAAGCATCTCCAAGCGTTAGACGCAACGGAAATGGAATTTCGCCTGATTGAAACGGATTCAGGTGATAGGACAGAGAAATCGACGCCGAGGCGTCTGCCGGCAGGCGGTAATCCCAAGTCACGGCCCGCTCGTTCCTGGTCGATGGCCGTACCGGATCGCGATGCAGGATCGCCGTTTGATTGCGATAGCCGAAGGCCGATAGAGTCTGGCGTTCGAGCAGGCAGGCGTCGGCCAGCAGACGCAAGGCTTGATCGGCCGGCGTGGCGAACACGATCCGATCGAATCGCTGTTTGGGCGCGTTGGCAAACTTGAGCAACACGTATTGTGGATTGCGATGAACCGAGACCACCGGAGTTTGCAATCGCAAACAATGA
>JAGQOS010000632.1 GCA_020427265.1 Planctomycetales bacterium | reverse complement strand
CAGGACGACGTGGCCCGTATGGGGTATATAGAGGGCCGTGGGCTTGGCTTGGGCGGGACGAATCAAAAGCTGAGCCATCTATTTTTCGCTCCGCGCTGGCCGGACCATGCCTGCGCTGAACGACTCCCACGCCGACACCAAGTCATCCAAAACGTTGGGTTGCTCGCCAGCCAGATCGACTGCTTCGCTCAAATCCTCGGCCAATCGATAAAGTTCCCAATCGCTCTGCGAGCGACGGCGATGCCGCACGATCTTCCAGTCGCCCCGGCGCAACGCGCCGCTCTCGCCCATGCGCCAAAAGTAGGTCTCATGCACTGGGACGCTTGGATTGGTTGAAAGCGTGGCTAACAGATCGACTCCGTCCAACGGGTTTTGTCCTTTTCGATGCTCCACGTGCGCGGCGCCAAGCACGGTCGGCGCGATGTCGAGCGAAATAACGGCACGGTGCTCCGACTTGCCAGCCGGAAAGCGACCGGGCCATTTCATGATCATCGGAATACGGATTCCACCTTCGTAGAACTGTCCCTTGCCGCCTCGCAACGGAGCGTTGCTGCTCGTTAACTCGCGCGTTGGGCCGCCATTGTCACTAAGGAAAACGACGAGCGTATTGTCGGACACGCCTTGCTGTTCGAGGGCGGCCAGCACACGCCCCACACTCTCGTCGAGATGCCCAAGCATCGCCGCAAAGATGCGCCGCTGAATATCCTCGATGTGCTCGTAGCGCTGCAGGTACCGATCATCGGCCTGCAAGGGACTGTGGACGGCGTTGTAGGCCAAATAAAGAAAGAACGGTTGCGCGCGATGCCGCTCGATGAACGACACCGCTTCGCGGGCAAACGCATCGGTCAGGTTTTCGTTTTCGGTCACCGGTTGGCTGCCACGGAGCAGGGGGTTGTTCGCATTGTAATCCGGCTCGCGATACCCCATGTGCGTCGACCAAATGATCTTGCCATCGGGCGAAATCCACCGGCCCTGGGATCCGTCGGGCAAAGCCTTTCGGCGCAACCAGGTCGTTGCACTGTGCCAAGGCGGCGGCACATAGAAATGCCCTTCGTGCAAGAAGCCAAAGAACTCGTCGAAACCGCGGCGATAGGGATGGAACCGCGCCGTCGCGCCAAGATGCCACTTGCCGACTAGGGCCGTTGCATAGCCATTGTCGCGCAGCACGTCGGCGAACGTTGTCTCGGTAAGAGGCAGCCCGGTGTCCCATTCCGCGTTCGCAGCGCCGATGGGATTGAATTCAAAGCCGAATCGCGTCTGATAACGCCCCGTTAACAAACCGGCACGCGAGGCCGCGCAGTACGGAGCCGTAACGTAGCCGCTCGTGAACCGAGTGCCTTGGGCGGCCAGCTCATCGATATGTGGCGTGGGAATCTCCCTGCCGCCGTAGCAGCCTAATTCGCCGTAACCCAGGTCGTCGGCAAGTATTAGTACGATATTCGGCCGGGTTTGTTTCGCTTCGGCAAGCTCAGCACTGGCGAGCGTCAGGAATATCAGCAGCGTTACGACCGGTCGCGCCATGGCGTTATTTCCCCTGAGCGGCCCATTGCTTGTAAGTTTCGACATTCTGCCGAAACGTCTCGTAGCGAGCCGACTTGGGATTGATGAAACCCAATTCATCCTTCATCTCTTGCGCATAGACTTCCGCCGATTCCGTCCCCAGGTCACCGGTCGCGGCGATCCATTTGTCGAGCCGCTCACGGTGTTCGCGTAGTGCGTCGGCATGTCGCGGGGCATTCGCCACGTTGCGCACCTGCCAACGATCCTCGGCGA
>JAGQOS010000631.1 GCA_020427265.1 Planctomycetales bacterium | reverse complement strand
CCAGAGAACGCGATCATACCGCAGATGCCCAGGAACGAGGCTGCGGAGAGATAGTCACCGGCAAAAGCTACGCCATTGACAGCCCAATGAATCTGGCCATGAGCCGCATAGTATCCCTTGGCCGATTGGCCACGCCGGCCCAACCAAAACGAAAGCGCAAGCACGCTGAGGACAAAAACTGCAAAGATCGCAACAGCCGTAAGAGAACTCGTGTAGATCATCGGTTCCCTCCTTGTGCTTCGCGAACACTTCGAGGCGGCCGACGCGTCAATATCATGTAGACGAGCGCCAATACGATCGCAGCCGCGATGAGCCCAAAGCCGTAAAGAATCGCCAGATTCACGCCGAACAGCGCCGGCTCGCCCAACGAATCGGTGCGAAACACGGCGAGGAAAATGAAGCCGGCGTACAACAGCACGTAAACGGCGAACAGTGCCAGGCCGAACCGCGCATTGCGGCTAACAACATGCGGATGGTCGTCGTGATGAGCGGAGGGTTCTGTCATGACATCGAACGTGGGGTTAGGAAGCGAAAGTTAGCGAGCCAATGGTTCTCGATCGATATCGCCATCGACGCACTCGGACAACGCGGAGCGTGGAAACGTGAACAAGGTGCGAAGAATGGAATAGCGCAGGATAGCGTGCCTAGCAGAGTGTATCGAATCCCGATTGTCAAGTTTGCGTTATCCGCCTTACAGCGATGATCCACCGGCGGAAGGCGGCGACGACAGCCCGGCGCCGTTTGTGGCGACAATCTGATAGACATGCTCGTCGCCGCTCGGAACATCGGGATCGACATAACGCATAAGGCGCAATGGAGTCTCAGGCGTGTCGTGATAGGACATCCCCTGAAACAGCGGTTTGCCGAATGGATTGCGCGGCTGCTCCGGGTACCTGGCGATCGTTTTTCCGTCGCGCAGAATTTCGAACTGCATCAAACCGCTTTCCAAGTCGGCATCGGCGCGCCAGCGAATTTCGTTCACCGACGGAGCCAACGCGGCGACACGCACGTCGTAAGGCGCAGCCGGCGGCGAATCGTCGGCAACTTCCGCCGTCTGCACGTATTGCTTCCAGGCGTCCAACAGGTCGGGGTGAATCTTGATCGGCCCGTCGATCACTCCCTCGAGGGTCGGAAATTCCTCCGCCGCCAAGGCGAATTCGACCTGCGTCGTGGCCCGCGGAATCGGACCTGATGTAGCCGCGTCGCCCAGGGCGCGCAGATGCGCGTCGAAGAAACGAATCGCCAGGTAACGCGAGTCGCCGCATTCATGCGCGGTATGCGGATCGGGAGCAAAGAGCACCGGCGCACCTTGTTGGCGATACGCTTGGTACATGCTCGCAGCGCCGTTCCAAGCGCCATTGAATCGCGCGTGCATCTTCTCCTTGAACCCGGGATTGAAGGCGACGGGAATTTGAAACACGGCCGCGGAAAGTTCGGGTTTGGGGATCTCGCCTTTTTCCCAAGCCGCGTAGGCGGTGCCCGAACGCAGCCAGACTGCGACGATACGTTGCGGATCGCTGGTTTGCATTAGGCTCGACCAAAAGGCGCCACCCGAATGCCCCCACAGGCACCAGGGCACATGGGCCAACTCGGCATGACCGGAAGCTTGCGATAAGTCGTCGAGCGCGCGAAGAAAGGTCGTCCTCGAACCGTTGCGGGGGTCGCACCAGAGCCGACAATCAGCGCCTTCGGGCTGATGATACGAAGGGCCCAACAAAGCGCAGTGATGCTTGCGCGCCAGGGCCTGCCAATGCAAATCGAAAGCGGCTGTCTGTCCACCGCGACAAGCGCCGCCGCCGCAGCCGTGTTGATGCACGATGACCGCGCGAATGGTCTTCACATCGTCGGGAATCCACACGGTGTACGTAACGCCATACTTCAATTCGCCTTCGCCCTGCGACGGAGGATAAA
>JAGQOS010000630.1 GCA_020427265.1 Planctomycetales bacterium | reverse complement strand
GTGGAAGCGGGTGACGTAACCAGCGACGAAGTCGCCGCGCAGATCGAGGCCCATCCCGACATTCAAGATTTGGTGTTTGCGATCCAGGATAGTCAGCGGCGTATGGATGCGATTCGCAAAGTATCTGTCCGTGGCCAGCGCGATCCCAAATACGAGGAAGCCGCCAAGCAGTTCGAGGCCGGTCGCCAGGCTCTCACGGCGCGTCGCGAAGAGATTCGAACGGAAATTGTGGAGCAAGCGCACCAGGATTGGCTCGACAGACGCGAGCAGCAACAAACACGACTCGAAAGCGAGATTCACGACCAGCGCATGCAGCTCGAAGTGCTTGTGCGGGCGCACTTTGCCCAACTCAAATCGCTACGAAGTGCCGATCCGGCCGAGCTGGCACGACGCATGCTCGAAGATCGGATCGAACAACAAGAACAAGCGATTCGCGAGCTGAATCGACGTGCGATTCGATTGCAGACCGAACAGCAAGCCCCGGCCCAGGTGACCGTGCTCCGGCGGGCTCACTCTTAGCCACCCGTGAATCGGGCGTCTTTTCACCGCATCTAGGCTAGCCGTTCTAGGAAACGGGTTTTTCTCTGCACTTGGCAGCGCAGACAGAAGCTCGGCGATGGATTAAAATCCTGGGTTTTCCGCAGCCATCTAGTTCTACTTCCCTGTCCTGGCGGGCGGGAAGCACCGATTTTTCAGGAATTCTCGTAAAATGAGCCAGCAATCCACGGTTTTCGATCCATTTTCCGCCCGCGACACATTCGAAACGGCCGACGGGCCAATCGGAATTTTTCGCCTCGCGAAACTCGAGCAGATGGGGCTAGGAGCGATCAGCCGTCTGCCGTATTCGATTCGCGTGTTGCTCGAAGCGGCCTTGCGCAAGTGCGACGGATTCATTGTTACCGAAGATGACGTAAATAACTTGGCGGGCTACGACCCCGCCGCTCCGGCTCAGATCGAAATTCCCTTTATGCCGGCCCGGGTCGTGCTGCAAGACTTTACCGGCGTTCCGGCGGTTGTCGATTTGGCGGCCATGCGCAGCGCCATGCAACGGATGGGTGGCGACCCGAACAAGATCAATCCGCTCGTGCCGGCCGATTTGGTGGTCGACCATTCGGTACAGGTCGATCGCTTTGCGACGCCCGACGCGCTGCAATTCAACGTCGACTTGGAATTTCAACGCAACCAAGAGCGCTACGAACTGCTGCGGTGGGCGCAAACGGCGTTTAATAACTTCCGTGTCGTGCCGCCGAACACCGGCATCGTGCATCAAGTGAACTTGGAGTATCTGGCCAAATGCGTCTTCGTGCGCGAAGACGAGAAGGGCCCCGTCGCGATCCCTGATTCACTCGTTGGCACCGACAGCCACACGACGATGATCGACGGCCTGGGCGTGGTCGGTTGGGGCGTTGGCGGTATCGAGGCCGAAGCCGTCATGCTGGGGCAGCCACTCTACATGCTGATGCCCGAAGTTGTTGGCATGGAGTTAACCGGGCAACTTCCACCAGGCGCGACGGCCACCGACATGGTGCTGACGGTAACACAAATTCTGCGCTCCGCCGGCGTGGTTGGTAAGTTCGTCGAGTTTTTTGGCGCCGGTGTTTCGACGATGCCGCTGGCCGATCGGGCGACCATCGCGAACATGGCGCCGGAATACGGCGCGACGATGGGCTTCTTCCCGGTCGATGGCGAAACGCTCAACTACTTGCGCCGCACGGGGCGCACGGCAAAGGAAGTCGACCTGGTCGAACGCTACACAAAGGAGCAAGGCCTGTTCCGTACCGACGACGCGCCGACGCCCGGCTTCGCACGGACGCTTTCGCTCGATCTTGCAACGGTCGAGCCAAGCCTGGCCGGTCCCAAACGCCCGCAAGATCGGGTCGCGCTATCCGCGATGAAACAGTCCTTCCACACCAGTCTTCGTG
>JAGQOS010000062.1 GCA_020427265.1 Planctomycetales bacterium | reverse complement strand
CGCTTTTGGTCAAGCGACCAGCTCGGTCGGCGACGAGCTGTCACTATTCGCGACACGCCTACGCCCTGTCGGTGATGCGGTTGAAAATGCCGGAGCGATAGTCCAGCAAGATGAATTGGCCGGCGATCATCTCGCAAGCCGCCGCATTCGCGAGTTGCTCAGCGAAGTGCGTGCGCGCATCGACGGCCAATCCGTAGCTGGTGATTCGGCCGCCAATCAGCGCGAGATTGACCTCGCCATTCAAGAGGTCGTGTCGATTGCGGGACGGAGCGTGCGGCTTGGCGGCGCCACAAATGCCGAAATTCAAGACGCGAACGACGACCAGATTGCCGACGTTCAGGTTGTGTCGCTCATGCCGAACGCACAGGCCTCGTTCTCTGGAAGTGTGACACAAACGGCGACGGCTGCACGGCTGCAAGTCAGCGGCGATGGCGGCGGTCAGTTCGCGTCGTCGGCGTCATTCGCCATCAAGGGAAATCGTGGGCAGGCGAGCTTTGCCGTATCGGCTGGCGATTCGTTGGCCGCAGTCGCCCTACGTATCAATGCCGACGTGTCGAAGACCGGCGTGTTGGCCGAGGCCAATGGCGACACACTCGAACTCTCCAGTGTCGATACGGGTAGCGACGCCCATGTGTCGCTGCTGCAGACCTCGTCGAATCCGGCGTCGGCCAGCGGAGTGAATGCAGGGCAAATCGCCAGCTTCGGCATCGAGTCGATTGAACCCGGCGAAAGCGAATCGATTTCCGGACAGGTCGACTCTGAGGCCGGTATCGCCGAACTGCGACTTACCGGACAAACTGGCTCGTTGGTTTCGGAAACGGCCGACGTACTAATTCTCGGAGAGTATGGCAGCACGACCATCTCGATCGTGCAAGGTGAAACGCTGAGCGACGTGGCCGATCGCATCAATGCCGAAACAGTAGCCACCGGCGTGGCTGCTGCCGTCGACGCCGACGAGTTGGTGCTCACGAGCACGAACACCGGCACCGAGGTGTTCGTACAAGCGACCGTCACATCGATCGAAGGCGAGACGATCACGGTCGATTCCAATGCTTCACAGGTTGCGAATTTTCAAGTGCTGTCGATCACGCCGGGCAATGAAGTAACGCTCACCGGCAGCGTTACGCAGGCGGCGGCAGCGGCTGCGTTGACACTCGAGGGGGCGAGCGGCGCGGTCGTTGCCGACTCAGCGACGTTTACTTTGACGGGCGATCTGGGATCGGCCAATATTTCGATCGTCAAAGACGAATCACTCGCCGACGTTGCCGACCGTATCAACGATCAGACCGCTTCGACGGGGGTGACCGCCGAGGTGTCGGGCGACAACCTGCTCCTGGCTTCGAGCGAAGTTGGCAGCGTGGCAACGGTATCCGTAGCTCTGGTCGATGTGACACGCTACTCCGATGTGTCCGGTGTGAACAGTCAACAGCTCAGCAGCTTGAGCGTGCAGGTTTCGCCCACGGTCGACGAGTTGTCGATTTCCGGCACGATCGACACAGCGGCCGACGTTGCCGAGCTAACCTATAACGGTTTTTTGGGCGCGGCGACATCGTCGGGCACATTCACGCTAACCGGGAGCCTGGGTAGTGCGACGATCTCCGTCAACACGCTTGAATCGCTTACGAGCATTCGCAACGAGATCAATAGCCACACGGCCGAAACTGGTGTGTCGGCCACGGCCAGCGGCAACACGCTGACACTCCAAAGCACTGGTGTTGGCAGCGCCGCGATCATCGAAGTCGATGTAACGGCGGGAGCGTTCAATGTGGATGGTGGCAACGGCGACGGCACGGCCAACGGCGCCGATGCAACGGCTACGATCAATGGGCAGTCGCTTGTCGGAACGGCCAACGACTTTACGTTCTCCGACTCGGGCGGCAGCTTCTCGTTCTCTGCCGTAGCCGGATTTACTGGCGCGATTGATGCCGTAACGATCGATTCCTACGATGGTGCGTTCACTGTGACCGGTGGCAACGGCGACGGTACGGCCAACGGGTTGGATGCGACAGCGACAATCAACGGCCAATCGCTCACAGCGACGGGAACGACCTTCGACCTGGTAGAAGGCGCGGCCCAATTCCAATTCGACGTTGTCGACGGCTTCACCGGCGCGATCGATCCGATTACCGTGACTTCCACGCTACCCGAACTCGTGTTCACCGGCGGCGATGTGAATGATCTGGTTACGGGAACCGACGGCGCGGCGACGATCAACGGCCAATCGCTCACGAGCAGCGATGGCAGCTATTCACTTGCGACGGGCAATGGCAACTACGAGATCGCCTTCCAAGAGGGATTTACGGGCGTGTTCGATGCCATCGCCGTGGCTGCAGGCACATCAAATCTGGATGTTAGTGGCGGCAACGGAAACGGCCGCGCAACGGGCAGCGACGCCCAAGCTACGATTAACGGCGACGAGTTGCAGGGCGACGGCTCTACATTCCGTGTCGAACAGAATGGCATAACGGCCGAAATTCAGTTCGTTGCCGGATTCAGTGGCGAGTTCGACGAATTCACGATTCAAGGCAGAGCCTCGACTGCACCTGCCACGTCGCTGCGGCTCAATACGTCGGTGCGCGAATCGCTCGTCGACTCGTTGGTCGGTCCCTTATCGCAGTTGGTTTCCGGCGGCAACTTGGCTGGCGACTTCGAGCAAACGGCCGACGCCTTGCAACTCGTCGACGACGCGATCTCGTCGCTCGACCTGTTCGATCAAGAAGCTGAGCGGGTCCCCAGCTTATCGCCCCAGCGACGTGGCGATTCATCGACGGCGAAACACCTGAGCCGCGCACTCATTGCGAGTCAGCTATTTCAGACACAGGCATCGTTGGCCACGACCGAACCTGGCAGCCTCGTCGATGTGCTTGCTAACCCCTCGCTCGCACAGCGGAAGAACATAGCCGCACTGCTCAACTTCAAATCGCTGATTTAACGCCGTCGTCGCTTGGCTTGCCTTAGCCGTACTTATTCCACGCTTCGCGCGCGTTGAGCCTGGCAGCGCGAATACGCCCATCGGCAAGCTTCTCGCCCTGTGGATCGATGTAAACGCGGCCATTTTTCTTGACGCTCGGATCGACGTTCAACACATGGATGTTGAAGATAAACGCTTTTTCCGTCGTCGCCGTGAACCAGTGGACATTGTCACGGTGATCGGAGATCGTCGAAAATTCGCCCGGCGCGAAAGCCCGGTCGATGGTCGGTTTAATGATCATGTGTTCGGGCTCGTCTTCCAAGCGGTCGAAATGCCGGCCATGGAAATCGCCTTGCAGGATCAGGAACGAGGTCGCCATATTGTCGTGCCCGTGCGGAACCACGGAACGGCCTTCCTTCAAAGCGAACACCTGATGGCCGAAGACAAGCCGAGTCGGCAGGCCTTCTACCTCGGGGAACTTGGCTCGTAGGGCGCGTTCGCCTTTGTCGCGGAAAGGAATATCAGCAGTCAGCTTCTCGAAATCGAGAAACTTGAGCATCTCGGCCAGCTCGATCTGGCTAGAAAGTTGCTCGACCTGGTCTTGCCAGTCGGTTTGCTTGATTTTCTCGCCGCGCAGATCAACACTCATCTGGTTCACTCGGGCCAGCCACTTCGCCGCGATCGGTTTGATTTCTTCGCCGAACGCGTCGCGCGTAAAACAGGTTTCCAGGAGCGAGAAAGTGAGCAGCGAACCGAGGGTTTCTTTGCCAAAGGAGCGGCGCGAGAGTACTTGCATCGTTTACTCCGTTTCGAAAGGGCACGCGGCAGCGCGGGAGAAACTCGCCAGGCGAGATCTCGGGCATTATATCGCCGCGGATCTGGCCCTCAAAACTTTTCCGCCCAGAATTCCGCGTTAACCCGGCCCGTGGCCGTAGATATGCTGGATCGGCGTCTTATGCCCCCAGGCGATTTCTGTGATCTCGACTTCGAACACGGCCGCGATACACTGCCGTTCGCTGGGGCTGGGTGTCCAACGGCCGAGCAGGATGGCATGCACCCGATTAAGCTCGAGTCCGCTTCGCATGCTCAGCCCCTCGGCAGTCAACATGCGCTCGTGGCACAACGTGGCGACATCTTTAGACATGGTCGGTTCCGAAAGTGAGGTCGACGTGATGCGAGATTCAAAAGCCGCCATTTACCTAGCCGCCGAAACTCATTGGCTTGGCTGCACATCCCACCATCATCATACGACCAAACAGCGGAGAATTGCAACTGCGCGGCAGCCCCGCTACATTGACGCGTAATGACTCGCCACGTCCCTCCGTCGAATTCGGAAACGCCGCTCGATTCCGGCTTTCTGCGCGCCAGGCGCGAAGCGGGCGCGATTCTCTCGTTATGGCTCATTTGCCTGCTCTGGTGCGTTGGCTACTGCACGCAGAATGCATATTTTGCGTACGGGCTCTCAGCCGACGAAGTCAAGAAGGTTTGGGGTTTGCCGCACTGGGTGCTGTGGGGCGTTTTTCTGCCTTGGGTCGTCGCCACCGGAATGAGCGTAGTCTTTTCGATCTTCATCATGCACGATGATGAATCCGAGGCAGACGCAGACGCCGAAACCGATCCGGGCAAGGACGCGCCATGATCGAGCCGACAATTCTTGACGCTCTGCCGTTGGCGCAAGCGATGGGGTCAACCTCGGCCCTGGTCACATTCACACTCTATTCGCTGCTGGTTTTCTTGTTGGCCTGGGCTTCGCATCGCGTGCTTTCGGGCAAGGGTTTCTTGAGCGAGTATTTCTTGGGAAGCCGAGGTCTCGGTGTGATCGCCGTCACGTTGACGTATGGGGCAACGAGCGCGTCGGCGGGCTCATTTGCCGGCTTTCCGGCTCTGATTTATACGCACGGCTGGATCCTCGCCTTGTGGATCGCCAGTTACATGGTCGTGCCGATCTGCGGGCTGGGGCTGATGGGCAAGCGTTTGAATCTCATCGCGCGGCGCACAGGCGCGATCACCGTGCCCGAAGTTTTCCGCGAACGGTTCGCCAGCCCGGCGCTGGCGCTGGTTTCAACCAGCATTATGGCGACGCTGCTGGTGATCTATCTGATCCCGCAATTCAAGTTGGGCAGCCTCCTGCTCAAGGAGCTGCTCGCCGGTTCGGCGCCGTTGACCCATTCGGCCAACGGTTTGGCCGAGCTGACGCATCGCTGGGGCGTCAATCTCCCGGTCGATGCCGAGTATCTCGTCTGCTTGTTCGTCTTCGGCGTATTGGTCATCGCCTATACGACGTGGGGCGGCTTTCGCGCAGTCGTGTGGACCGACATTATGCAGGGCTTCGTGATGCTCTTCGGAGTTCTCACTATGCTCGTGCTAGCGCTCTACTTCGCGGGCGGGATTGGGCGAGTGACTGATCAAATGGCCGAGATGCTACCACCGCGGTTGTGTGTACTGCAATTCGAACGCGACGCGAAGAGTGGGGACAGCGTGCGGATCGAGTCGGATCGCTGGCTCTTTGTTCAGCAGACGGTTGCGGACCGGCCGCGACTGATGCGTACGAACCAGCTGGCCGTCATTCCCGCCGGTGCTATGAAGTCGAAAGAAGTCAAGGCGGTTGAGATCATCACATCCCAGGAGATTACGCGAATCACGGAGAGCTTTCCCGATGGCGAGTTGCCGGCGCTGCCTCCGGGCGTTAAAGTGCGTGTGATTAAGGTCCAGTTCTATGCAGCGGGTGACCGGCAGCGCGGCCATTACGTCTCCGCGCCGGGCCCGGATCCGGATAACGCGGGCGGATTCCTCATGGCCGGCGCGGCCGTTTCCTTCTTCTTCTACTGGTCGCTTTCCGGCGCCGGCCAACCGGGAAACATGGTGCGTTTGATGGCGGCCAATTCGTCGCGCACGCTACGGCGGTCCATTGCGGCGCTCTCTATTTACTATTCGCTGATCTACTTTCCGCTGGTCGTCATCTTCTGCAGCGCCCGCGTTCTCGTTCCGGGGCTCGACCAAACGCCCGATCGCATTATGCCGGTCATGGCGTTCACGCTTTCCGAACTGGCCGGAGCACCGTGGCTGGCCGGCCTGTTGGTCGCGGCTCCGTTCGCGGCGGCCATGTCGACGGTCGACAGCTTCCTGCTGATGATCACTTCGTCGCTCGTGCGCGACATTTATCAGAAGAACATCAATCCGAACGTCTCGGAGCGTTCTATTCGCCGGCTGAGTTATCTATGTACGTTAACGGTCGGCGTAATCGCCGCGCTCGGCGCGGTTTATCCGCCCAAGTTCTTGCAGGATCTGGTCGTGCTGGTCGGCGGCGGGCTCTCCTGCGCGTTCCTCATGCCGATGCTGTTGACTCTCTATTGGCCGCGATCGAATCGGCAAGGCGTGCTTGCTGCCATGATCTGCGGGCTGGGAACCTATCTTTCACTTTATATCATCGGCTTTGTGCGCTCGGGCGATGCGGGGCAGCGAAGCTGGCAGCCGCTTACGCCCTTGGGAATTAATCCGCTTGTTTGGGGATTCGCCGCGTCGCTCCTTTTTGGATTGCTTGTCACCAGGGCCACACCCCGTCCTTCTTCGGAAATCGTTGCCCGTTTCTTCGGCCCGCGCGAATCCGCTTGAATGGGGAATCGCCCCATCGTGGCGCGGCTCTCCGAGCCTTGAATCAACGCCGTCTATACGACACGGAGTGTCGAGGCTTCAAGCCAGTCGACTTCCCCAGACCATTTCGCATCGACATTCTCCGGCCTACGGAATATAATTAGGCCATATGCCCCGCGCCGCTTCGATGGGCTTTGTTTCGGCGCACACGATCATGGCAAATCAAAAGTTGCGGCGGCAGATCGCTTGGGAAGCCGCCCGCCTGATGTACGAACGTCAGGAAAGCGAATTCTTTCGCGCCAAGCAAAAAGCCGCTCGGCGTATCTACCAAGGTTGGGTCAAACCGGCCGATCTTCCCAGCAATGCCGAAATCCGCGATCAGCTCCAGGCCCTCGCGCGAATGCTCGAAGGTGACCGCCGCACAGACAATCTGCGTGAAATGCGTCTGGAAGCGCTGCGGTTGATGCGGCTGCTGGCGAAGTTTCGGCCCCGACTGATTGGCAGTGTGATGACGGGGCATATTAGACAGGGTTCCGACATCGACCTGCACGTCTTCTCCGATTCGCTCGAAGCCGTCGCCGGAACGCTCGATGCTGAGGGGATGGTATACGACGTTGAGCGAAAACGCGTACGCAAACACCAGGAGGAGCGCGTATTCACGCACGTTCACATCCAAGACCGGTTTAATTTCGAGCTAACGATCTACGCCTCGAATCTGGCCCACTACGTTTTTAAGAGTTCGATTACTGGCAAGGCAATCGAGCGCGCCAGCATTGCCGAGTTGGAGAGCTTGCTCGCACGCGAGTATCCACAGTTAGATTTGGAAGATGCCTTGGCCGAAGTCGAAGACAAGGTCGACCGATTTCAAGTGTACGAAGCATTGCTTTTGCCGCTGGAGAACGTAAAGCAGAGCCCCAAGTATCATCCCGAAGGCGACGCGCTATACCACAGCCTCCAGGTGTTCGACCGGGCTCGCGACGAACTGCCTTACGACGAAGACTTCCTGCTGGCGGCGCTGCTGCACGACGTGGGCAAGGCGATCGATCCACACGACCACGTCATGGCCGGGCTGGAAGCGTTGCAAGGATTTATCGGCGAGCGAACCGAATGGCTGATTCGCTTCCACATGCAGGGGCACCAGATCCACGACGGCACGCTCGGCGCACGCGCCAAACGGCGATTGCGCGAATCGGAAAGCTACGAGGAATTGCTGCTCCTTTCCGAGTGCGATCGAGCGGGGCGCCAACCGGGCGTCGAAGCGCCGGAACTAGAGGAAGCGATCGAGTACCTGAGAGAACTGGCGCAGACCTGTGGTGACTTTTAACGCACAACAAGCCTTGCAAAGTTGCCTTTCCGGCTAGCCGACGCGTTGCAGCACCGTATCGACCGTTTGCCTCAGCACCTGGCCGCTACGTTTGAGTCCTTGGACTTCCTTCGGCCACAGCTCGATTTCCAGTCGATCGACCACGCCACTGCGACCGACGATCGTCGGAACGGAAAGCGCCACATCGCGAATGCCGTAACAGCCTTGTTGCACACTGGATATTGGCAGCAAGCGGCGCGAGTCGAGGGCGATCGATTCGATCACGTCCTGAATCGCAATGCCGACGGCGAAACCGGCGCCACCTTTCTTCTTGATCACTTCGGCGCCCGAACCTTTGGTGCGCGTAAACAATTCGTTCGCCGTATTGGCCGTCCAGCCGGGAAACTTGCCCAGCGGCAGCGAGCCGATTGCGGCGCTCGACCAGATCGGCACCATGCTGTCGCCGTGTTCGCCGAGAATCAAGGCGTTCACCTGCGTGGGCGCCGCCTTCAATTCCTGAGCGATCAAGCTGCGGAAGCGGATCGTATCGAGTTGCGTTCCCAGTCCGATGACCTGGGCCGCGGGTAAGTCGAGCCTTTGGGCGGCTAGATAGGTCAGTACGTCGACTGGATTGGAAACGACAAACACGATGGCGTCGCGCTTCAATCCGGCGGATTTGACCGAGTCGAGAATCGTCAGGAACAGGTCAACGTTGCGGTTGATCAAGTCAAGACGGCTCTCGTCGGGCTTGCGACGCAGGCCCGCCGTGATGCACACGACATCGCTCGTCGGGATATGTTCGTAGCCGCCCGACGTGATGATCTGATCGGCCGTGCTCGGCCCGCCGTGCAGCAGATCGAGCGCCTGACCGGCGGCCAAATCGGCGTTCACGTCGAGCAGGGCGATATTTCGAACGATTCCGCCGGTCTGGAGTGCGAACGCGGCGCACGATCCTACCAGGCCGCCGCCGCCAATGATGCTAACTTTCATGATGATTCTGTCTTCAGTTGTCGGTGTTCGGTTGTCAGTGGTTTCAGGACAAACGGCTCGTCGTTTGATTGGCCTACGCCTTCAACGCTTCCATCACGCGATCGGTGATCGTGCGAATGAGCGTCTCTTGATCGAGATTGGCGCCGCCGTCTGCGTTTGCCGCGCCTTCGTTGTGCGCGGGCGGTTGAAAAGCGCGCGGCTCGACACCCGACGAGGCCCAACTGTCGCGGAAGATGTCATTCGCGCAGATGTCGCAATTCTTGTACTCCTCGGTATTGCGGGGATCGGAGAATCCCCATTGATCTTTCAAGTTCAACAGGTCACGAGCCTGATCCTGCGTGAAGTAGTTGACGCGGCCGAGTTGCTTGGCGAGCAGCAGCATCCGGCAGTAGGCGTCGAGGATTTCCGTCCACCAATATGCGCGCTCCACGTTTTCGCCATAGCTGACCGTGCCATGGTTGGCCAGAATGATCACGTTTGTTTTCTGCACGAATGGCAAGATGGTTTCGGCGAACGGTTTGCCGCCGGGTATTTCGTAGCGTGTAATTGGCACGTCGCCCAAGAAGACCTCGACCTCGGGCAGCACGCATTGCGGAATCGGTTCGCGGGCGATGGCGAACGCCGTGGCATGGGGCGGATGGCAATGCACAACGCTCTTCACATCGGGCCTGGCTTTCATGATTTCGAGATGCAGCAACGCCTCGCTACTGCGTTTTTTGCGGCCGGCAATTTGTTTGCCCGTCATGTCGATTGTGCAGATGTCGTCGGGCTTCAGGAATCCCTTCGAGTGCATCGTCGGCGTGCAGAGCACTTCGTTCTCGTTCACGCGATACGTGATGTTGCCGTCGTTCGCCGCAGCAAATCCTTTCTTATAAATGCGATCTCCAATCTCGCAGATCTCTTGCTTCATACGATGGACGTTATTCATCGGTTCTCCTCGCGGTGCGGGTCGATTCGTGTGTTTTCAGTTGTGTGTCTGCCAGTGGGAATGACGAATGCGGATCAGTCCCGCATCTTGCTCATTGAGGTCGAATATCCAAGTGATCGAGGATCGCCGCGTTGTAGGCGTCGATCGGTTTCTCATCGGGCCGAAATGGTGCGGCGGCCTCCATGCTTTCGGAAATGGCGATCACGCTTCCCAGCCCAGCACCAAGTTGGTCGACAATGGCGATCGAATCGCCGGCCGGTGTTTGGTCGGAAGTCAGCTCCGCTAGGCTCAGCGGCACAGCCATCTTCAGCGACAATCCCTGCAGCGTGGGGTGACAACGATTGAGTGTGACGTGGCCGATGACTTTGGCGATGCGCATCGCAACAATTCCTGCTCTAAGGTGTTTCCAATAATACGGGTGGGCAACGCCGTTCGACGATACGGCAAAATGCAGCCACAATCGGCTTGGCCCGCCAGATCCCTGTCTCGCTGGGGTTAACGATCAGCACATTAACGCCGGCTGTCGCCACGGCCTTTTCCACGCGTTCGATACTACAGGCTGCGACAGCGCGTACGCCACGTTGCCGATTAGCGAGGCACAATGCCGGAAAGGTGTCTTCTGAAATCAGGATGCCCAGCATCCGCCGTCCGTCCACAGCCTTGGCTAGCGCCCGCACGTTGCTGGATAAGGAATTCGCCCGTACCGCCTGCAAGGTCCGGTTTCGTGGTATGAGTTTCCGCGCCCAATCGCCATACCGCTTTTCATCGCAGCAAGCGATCGCCACGTCGGCCACGCGGTCGGTCGCGTCGCACGGCGTCGCTTCGTCGGGTGCTTGAATATGAAGAACAATGTGTGCGTCTTTTAGCAAGTCGCGAACGGCCGGTGTTACAATCGCACCCGGGCGCACGAGCAATTGCCGTTTGCCGTTGAGGCGTCCTCGTAGAGATTCAACCGTTACCACGCGATCTTCGATGATCTCGACGCCGTCGGGCGATGCGTTCGATTTGGTATTCGTTGCGGCATGCGACGTCGTGTATAGCAGCGGTTCGGCTACCGGCGCAGGCACTTCGCGCAGCCGACGAACGACTTCCTGCACGATGCGGTCGATATCCAAAGTTGCCTGCGTCATGTGAAATGTTTCAATTGCGATTGCCGGCCCTGGCCGCCAATCCTGCGCGTTGCGTGCTAGTCCTCGATTCCCATTACCGTCCAACGCAGCGGTGTCGTTTCGTCGCCCGTAATCTCGCGGGCAAAGCGGCCATCGCTGGTTATCGCCACCAGGTCACCCCTCCCCGCGCCGGTCGTATCGGCCGCCAAAACCGGATCGCCGTCTGGCGAGCGTCGGTCGGCCATCAGCGGTTGCACGAGTAACAACTTGCACCCCACGAGCGTGCGGTGCTTGATCGTTGCCGTTGCGCTGCCCATTACTTTGGCGTGAACCATAATTGGAATTTGGAATGTCTAATGTTGAATGTCGAATTTGCCAACCAACCGCTAAAAACTAATAGCTACCTTCCCAAGATGTGCAAATCGTCGATCAACGAACAGCGGCGTTCGCGTGTGAACGTAAGCGGTGTCGTTACACCTTCGCCGGTGGGTGTGGCGATGGAGAACGACAGATACCCTTCGCCACCCAAGCCGAGCGCCGCCATGCAAGGTCCATTCTTGACGAACAGCGTGGTGTCCATGGCGCGGCCCATCTTGGTCATCGCCGTAACGTTGGTTGTATGGATAATGGCCGTGTGGCGGAAACCGTGCTCGTAGTGCTTGGCCTTGGCGATCGCTTCGTCCACATCGCGTACTCGCACGAATGGCACAAAGGGCATCATCTGCTCGACGGGAACGAAGGGATTCGATTCGTCGGTCTCGCCAAAAATGAGCTCGACCTGGGCCGGAATTTCCCGTCCCGCGGCATGTGCCAGTACGGCTGCATCTTTGCCGATAAAGTCTTTCGCCGCCACATCGTGGGCGTCCGCCCCTTCGCCAACCGTGGCGATGGCCACCTGGGTCAGACGATCGATTTCGCTGGCATTGAGCCGAACGGCGCCGTGCCGCTCCATGGCGGCCATCATGGCGTCGAAAACCGACTCGACGACAAAGACCTCCTTCTCGGCGATGCAGAGCAAGTTGTTGTCGTACGAGGCGCCCTGAATGATGCTCTTGGCCGCATTGTCGAGATCGGCCGTTTCATCGACCACGACCGGCGGATTGCCGGGGCCGGCTACCACGGCGCGTTTGCCACTGTTCAGCGCGGCCCGGGCGACCATAGGTCCGCCGGTCACGCAGATCATGGCGATGTCGCGATGCTTGAAAATGGCTTCCGCCGATTCGAGTGTCGGCTCGGCAATCACGCAGATCAGATTGTCGATACCCACTTCTCGGCGGATCGCTTCGTTGAAACGACGCACACCTTCCGCCGCCACGCGTTTGCCCGAAGGATGCGGGTTGACTACCAGTGTGTTGCCGCCGGCTATCATGCTTACGGCGTTGCCGGTAATGGTCGGCAAGGAATGGGTTACCGGCGTGATAGCGCCGATCACGCCGAACGGTGCATGTTCAATCACGGCCAACCCGTGGTCACCGCTATAGACTTGGCTCTGCAGGAACTCCACGCCGGGTGTTTTTTCGCCAAGCGTACGCAGCTTTTCGATCTTGTGCGCCAGGCGGCCGATCTGCGTTTCTTCCATCTCCATCGTGCCCAATTCAACACATTGGTCGATCGAGATCCGGCGAATGATGTCGATGATCTTCTTTCGATCCTCGATCGTGCGGCGGCTAAGCTGGTCGAACGCATCGTTGGCCGCGGCAACGGCCTCCTGCGCACAGGTGAACACGCCATGACGGCCGTCGAACGATGTCGACTGTGGCGCCAAGGGCGGAATGCGGCCAACTTCGGCCAGCACTTGTTCGACGACGCTGCGAATCAGGGCTTCGTCGGATTGCATCGTGGGTCGCTCCGGGTGAAATATCGAGAGTTATTCTTTTAGCTGTCTTCTTTGTTGAACACGCATTGGTGTTCAATATGAACCGTATCGACAATGCCGATCACTACCGCGTCGATCGGTAGATTCTTCGTTTCCGGTGTCAGGCGGGCGCTAGAACCTTGGGTCAGGAGCACCATTTCGCCCTCGCCTGCGCCGATCGTGTCGACGGCAATGAACGTGCGCCCTGTTCCTTCGAGCTGTTTCCGCCGCTTACCCTCCAGGCGATACGGTTCGACGACCAGCAACTTGTAACCGCGCATGGAATCGACTTTCTGCGTGGCGACGAGCGAGCCGGTGACTTTCGCGACAAACATGATTAGACGCCCTGTAACAGAGTCTTGGTTTGACGGGCGACGATCAATTCTTCGTTGGTCGGCACCACCCAAATTTGCGTGCGGCTATCGTCCGCGCTGATCTTGGCTTCGCTGCGCGTTTGAGAGTTCTTCTCTTCGTCGAGCCGAATTCCCAATTCTTCGAGCCCCCGGCAAACCGCTGTGCGAATCGAGGACCCGTTCTCGCCGATGCCGCCGGCAAAGGCGATGACATCGGCGCCGCCAAGCTCAACCAAATAAGCGCCCAGGTAGTGCCGTACGCTCGAAGTGAACACGTCGAGCGCCAATTGGGCGCGTTCGTTTCCTTCGCCGGCGGCGATTTCCAAGTCGCGGCAGTCGCCGCTAACGCCCGATAGTCCCAGCAAACCGCTTTCTTCGGCGAGCGTGTGCAAAAGCTCGTCGAGCGACTGGCCGGTTTCCTTCAACAACACAGGCAGTGCAAACGGATCGAAGTCACCCGTGCGATTGTTGTTGGGCAGGCCCGACTGCGGACTCATGCCCATCGACGTGGCGACACTCTGGCCGTTGCGAATCGCACAAACGCTGCTCGATCCTCCGAGGTGGCAGGATATGATCCGCAGATCGCTCCGGCCGACAAGTTCCGGCACACGCGTCGAAACATAACGGTGGCTCGCTCCGTGAAATCCCCAGCGTTTGACCCGATGTTGCTCAGCCCAAGCATACGGCACGGCGTAGTGCTTGAGCCGCGGCGGGATCGTTTCATGAAACCCGGTTTCGAACGAAGCGACGAGCGGAATCTCGGGCAAGCGTTCCGCCAACAACCGCATGGCGCGGATGTAGGGCGGATTGTGCGCTGGCGCTACGGCGTTCATCGCTTCCATGGCTTCGAGCACATCGGCATCGACCCGTTGCGTTCCCGTGACACGGCCGCCATGCACGGCTTTGAAACCGATGGCGGCCACGTCGGCGGCCGTTGCCAGGCAGCCGCTTTCCGGATCGGTCAGTTGCGCCAAACATTGCCGCACGGCGACGGCATGGTCGGGCACTTCGGCGGTTAGCTCCTTGCGTTCGCCGCCGATTTCGACAAAGCATGCGCTTTCGGCCGCTCCAATACGTTCGACACCGCCACGCGCGAGCTGGCGCTCGTCGGCCATGTCGAAGAGCCGATACTTGAAGCTCGTCGATCCGAGATTGGCTACCAAGATCTTCATGATCGAAGCGTTCCTTTCGCTTTTCGCATCCACTACGAGTCACAGGGTGAAGGACGTGGCCGCACAGTGCATGGACGCCACCGCCGCGGACGTGTCCTGAACAGTTGCGCGCCGAGTGTTAGCTGGCGTAGGCGTCGATCAATCCGTCGGCCGGCCGCGGAATGATGTGGCTCGACGCCAACTCGCCGATCTGCGAGGCGGCATTTGCGCCCGCTTCAACCGCTGCGCGTACGCTGCCGACATCGCCACTGACGATCGTCGTGACGAGCCCGCCGCCAATCGAAACACGCTTGACAATCTTCACGTTGGCGGCCTTCGCCATGGCGTCGGTGGCTTCGACCAGGCCGACCAGGCCTTTGGTTTCCACGAGTCCAATCGCTTCATTCATCGGTATATTCCTTCTTCAAATGTTGTTAATGCAGGCAAACGGAACTAGCGCGATGCGGTCTTCTTCGGCGGCGCGGGCAGAACGACGTTTAGGTCGTCGTGCGGACGCGGAATCACTTGAACGGCAACCACTTCGCCAATTCGGCTGGCGGCGGCCGCTCCGGCATCGGTCGCGGCTTTCACCGCGGCGACATCGCCGGTCACAAATGCGGTGACCAAACCCGAACCCACTTTGTCCCAGCCGTGGAACTCCACATTCGCGGCCTTAATCATTGCGTCGGTCGCTTCGATCAGGGCGACAAAGCCCTTGGTCTCGATCATGCCGAGCGCTTCCATTGCTTTTGCCATTGTCGTCTTCTCCAAAGAGGTCAAGAAAGAAAATCAAAAAGTGAGAATTGTCGGAACGAAAGTCTGGAAAAGTATCGAAGCTCCAAAACGCTCCGATGCCTCTTGCTAGTGGCCCTTCTTGCAAGCGCACTCGCTGTTCTGCTTCACCAATTCCACCTGGGTTGCATGGTCGAGATCGGCCGCGTTGCCTTCGTCGGTATCGAGATGCACTTCGAGCTTGCTGGTCTCGTCGGCTCGAACCAACAGGTCTTCCAGCACGAGACCGCAGGAGGATTGAATCCGGAGACTCATGCGGTCGCCGTTCTTCACTTTGTAGTAGGCGGCGTGTTCGAGGTTCATATGCACGTGCCGTTCGGCGCGAATCACGCCTTGGGTCAACTCGACCACGCCCTTGGGGCCCACCAACACGCAGCCGGGGGTGCCGTCGATCTTGCCGCTGGCTCGCACCGGTAAGTCGATGCCCAGTGAGATTCCGTCGGTGAAGGCCAGTTCCACCTGACTGTGTGGTCGCGTGGGGCCCAGCACGCGAACGGCCGGCAACATGCGTTTGCGGGGGCCGACCACCATCACGGTTTCTTCGGCCGCGTAGAAGCCCTCTTGGTACAGTGGCTTCATCGGAGTG
>JAGQOS010000629.1 GCA_020427265.1 Planctomycetales bacterium | reverse complement strand
AATTAGTCTAGCGTGTCTACTCTTACGCCGCCATGGGCCGCGAATATTGCGCGTCGTCTCGCGCGAGGACGGGTCGGCTGGCTGTTTCCGACAATGTCGAGGAGAAGGCCCGCGATATTCTCATCGATGATTTTGCGAAGGCCGACATACGATGTGGTGAAACGCGGGTTCACTTCGATGACTTTTCCCCGCCCGCGCGACGCTCCCAGAACCAGATCGACACCTAAAAAACCGACCGCTGCCGGGAATGCTGCGACCGCTCGCAGGGCGAGTTCCTCGGCTTCGCGTAATTTAATCTCAGGGAGCGGCCCCCAGCCACCCTGGTACTGGTAACGCCCGTCGCGCGAAAGGTACTGGCTGCACGCCGGCAGCGGAATTCGGCACTCTGGTCCCGCGAGTACGGCGACGCTTGATGGATAGCACACTTCGCCTAGCTGTTGGGCCGGCCGCGGCAGCATTCTCTGCGTCATCTGTTCACTATGTGTTGCATTCGCGACGGCTGGCTGCTGCTGCTCGAGCCGCCGAGCATAGGGGACCGGCGGCGGGCGCTCGGCGAAAGTGTCGATGCGGTAAATACCCTGCGAGCCGCAGCCGTCGATCGGTTTGACAACGGCCGGGTAAGGAAAGTCCGCCGGCAAGTCTTCACATGCTTCGATGCGCACGCCGAAGGGAACCGGAACGCCCGCTGCCGCCAAATGTTCGGCGGTTCGTTGCTTGTCGGCACAAATCGCGATGGTCGCAGGGTCAGGCCCCAGCAACTGACCACCGCATGCGAGCACGGTACGCGCTCGTTGTTCGAGCAAGCCGCCGGTTTCCGGTGCGATGAGCAAGGTCCAGTCGGCGCGGGCGGCCAGGTCGCTAAACACGGCCTCGTGTTCCGCTGCCGATTCGATCCGGTGCGTGATCACGCTCTGGGGAAAGGTAACCGGAATGCGCGCCTCGCGTAGGACGTCGACCTCGATGCCCGGTAACGCGGCGAAGTCGGCCGCAGCGGCTTCGATCATCGCGCGGCCTTCGGCCAGCAGCGATTCGGACAGCGATTCGGTTTCGGCCGCCAGGCCGCCCGCCGTGATCAATTCGTAGAGAAAGACTCGCATCGATGCGCGCTCGCGGCGTGCATGGTGGCCAACTGGCGAATCCGTTTGACCATGGCCGACAACCCGTTACGACGACTCACGCTCAAGTGTTGGCTGAGTCCGAGCGTGACAAACGTTTCGCTTACCTCGATGCCCACAATTTCTTCCGCCGTGTGGCCCGAAAAGATCGCCAGCACGATCGCGACTAATCCCTTGACGATGGCCGAATCGCTGTCTGCCGAGAGAATCATTCGGCTGGGATCGTCGGCATCAGCGTGCGCGACGAGCCAAACACTGCTCAAGCAGCCGTTGACCTTGTTCTCTTTCGTTTGCTCTTCGATCGGCAAGCCAGGCAAGGTTTCGCCAAGCTCGATAATGTAGCCGTAGCGTTCTTCCCAGGTTTCGAGCCAATCGAATGTCTCGAGGATTTCTTCGAGCGCGGGGGGCAATGTCGATTCAGTCATGACGGCAAATACCTAGTTTCTTATGGCTCTTTCCAGAATCCGAAATCTCAATTCCGAAATCCGAAATCAAAAGATTCCCAATTGGTCCTTAGCGTCTTCGGTCATGCGATCCGGTGTCCAGGGCGGGTCCATCACCAGTTTGACTTCCACGTCGTTCACACCGTCCATTCGCCCGACTGCGTCCTTGCTGCCGCCCAATAGTTGCGGGCCGGCGGGGCACGCCGGGCTGGTCATGGTCATTTCGATCTTCACATTCGACTTCTCGGCATCGTCTTCGGTCGGCGTGATTTCGACGGTATAAACAAGCCCCAGATCCACGATATTGACAAACAGCTCGGGATCGATGACCTTTTTGAGCGCCTCGCGGACATGATCTTCGACGATCGGCGGCATGGCCGAGTTCTCCTAGTTCGAGTCGAACTTAACTGTAGCGTTTCCGGCGACGGTTTTGCGAGTATTTCCTGACGAAACGA
>JAGQOS010000628.1 GCA_020427265.1 Planctomycetales bacterium | reverse complement strand
GAAGCGGACCGTCGCTTTCTTGACTTTCGCCGGCGTTTGTGGCGCGCGCGCGGTCAGTAATAGCCGACAGGCCATCATCCCTAGGTCTTGTTGTCGTGTGGAGTCGCCCAAAATCGATTCGTGAATACGGAATTGTGAAAAGCCACAACCCTCCAGTAGAGTTTGGATCGAATCGCGCGAGTAGAGCCGTTCGGCATAAAACTGATCGACGATGACGCCCCGTTCGGCATGCACGACGACTTCGCGAGAAATCAATCGCGCGGCGTCCGCGGAGAGTGATCGCTCGCGGCAGACAAAGTGATTTTCATCGATCCACTCCCAACTCCGCGGCTCGAAATGCTGACGTTGCCAATCGCCATCGGCCAGATCGAGGATCAGCATGCCACCGCCGAGTAGCGAGCGGCGTACGGCGCGGAGCACCGCCTGATCATCTTCATCACGATCGAAGTACCCGAACGAATTGCCGAGGAGCATAACGCTGTGGAATTGACCGTCTCCCAGGCGAAACCGACGGGCATCGCCTTCATGAAAGGCGACCTTCAGGCCTTCTTGCTTGGCTCGCCGCCGGGCCAGCCGGACCAGGTAGCGAGATCGGTCAACGCCGGTAACATGCCGGAATCCTCGCCGGGCAAGTTCCAGGCAATGGCGGCCCTGACCGCAGCACAGATCGAGCACGCGATCGTTGGGTTCCATGCCGGCAGCCAGAACGATGGCGTCGAGCTCGCGCCGTGTCGCTTCGAGATTCTCGACGACATCGCCATCGGTTTTCAGGTAAACCGAATTGAAAAGCGATCGCCACCATTCTTGCGGCAAATGGCGTTCCAGGTCCGGAACGGGGCCCAGCGTGCGGCCAGGCGAAATAGCGCGGCGGCGCGGCGTCCGCGCGCGCTTGACGGAATCTTGCGATTTTGTGTCGATTGACATCTATGTGACAGTCCTTAATGATTCGGCGAAACGGGTTGGTGCGCAAGCAAAGAAAAGTCTGTGTGGTTTCGCCTGCCCCGAAATGGTCCGCCACGCACGGCTTGAACGATGACGCGCGACGGAACAGCCGCACCTAGAGCGCAACCGGCGCCGGAGCGGAAACTGAATTGGGAAGGGAACGACAACCGACACGGACCCTGTCGCAAGGGGCGGGCCAAAACAAAAACGAACGTGCAGTTGGCCGTTCGTGATGGGTGATTGTGGAGCAGGCGGAAGAGCCACCTGCTGCGTCGGCCGGGCAAGAATCAATTGCCAGGGGGGCGCGAGCCGAGTCCCAAGGACTCGCCCCACTTTCGGCGCATCAACGATACTGCCGTCGTTTCTTTTAGCATTTTCGGCCCGGCTGTCAATATCGTCCAAGCAATCGCCGAAGTAGTTCAGCTAGACCTACTCTCAGCCCGCTACCACTGCCACGGCGCCCGGTAGTGTAGCTCGGCGAGTAGCTCGTTCGCCTGTGGGTCGCCAACGACTGACTCGGTCGAGGCGTCCCAGTCGATCGCGCGGCCGAGCGTCTGGGATACATAGCCGAGATGACCCGGCGTGATCGAGCGGTGAGCCGTTTCAGCTGGAGCAACGCAGGCTTTGCGTGATTTCACGCAGTCGAGAAAATTGCGCATGTGGTTGTCCGACCGATAAACGCGCCGCTCGCCCACTTGGAAATCGGGCTTAAGCCAGCGCTCGACGGAAGCTCGAATCTTGCCGCGCGTGACAAATACCCAACCCGTTTCGCCGATCAATTTAAGTCCCGTCGGATGGCGGCTGGCGATCGAACTCTCCGCCCCACCGGAATACTCGCAGCGGATCTCATATTGATGCGGCGTGTTGTAGACGTCGGTCTCGGGAAAGGTCCAACCGACCGCCTCCACGGAGGTTGGTCCCGCGTGATCCTGGTCCAATGCCCAGTGAGCGATGTCGTTGTGATGGCCAATCCAGTCCATCAGCACGCCACCGCCGAATGCCCGATGCCCGCGCCACCAGCGATGATGTCGGGCTCGCATGTACGGCAGCTTCGGCGCGGGGCCGCACCAGAAATCGTAGTCCAATTGCTTCGGTGGCGCAATCACCTGCGAATCGCCCTGGGGCCGATCGTAGCCAGGTGGTAATCCAACTTCTATGTGTTTGATAGGGCCGAGATGCCCGTTACGAACAAGCT
>JAGQOS010000627.1 GCA_020427265.1 Planctomycetales bacterium | reverse complement strand
CGGTGTCGGCGTGCTGCCGCAGGTCAAGGCAGAAGATCGTCCGGTTGGGCAGGGGCCGTTCGTCGATGACGCGCGGCTTGGCTTCCGCATTGTCGCTTTCGTCTTCCGCGTCGTCGTCTTCGTCGGCCGGCTCGTCGAGCAACGTCGGGCCGACGCGGCCGCGCACCCCGTTGCGGTCCAAAATCCAATGCGCTGCCCGCGGGTACAGCCACGACGCCACGACCATGTCGCCGGCGACGCCGGACAGGCAGAGCATGCCGGTGCTGTCGGCCTTCAAATCGTAGAGGTTGGGAACGACGGTCACCTCGATGCCGGGCTCAAACAGCAGCGCAGCAACAATCGCTTCTTCCAACTCGCGCTTGGCCGGGTTGGCGCTTTGCCCTTGCGAAACGACGACGGTCAACTTTTTCGCCATGGGCGAGAAGAGCGATGGAGGGATTGCGGGACGGAGGGATCGGGAGATCGGGGGAGCCGTCATCGCCGGAGCGACCACTGCTCCGGGCGGCGAATCATGGCAACGAGCATTCCGAGAATATCATCGTACTCCGCATACAACTCCGCTGCCACGTCCCGCTGGAAATACTCGCATGCAACCGCGAATTGCAGCCACACCTGCGTTTCGGCGGCTTCTCCTTCGGCGTCGCTGAGCTTCGCTACAAACGCCGCCGAGTAGCGTCGCTTTCGCCAGGCCTCGGCCAAATTGGCGCAAACCGAACGCGACGAGCGCCGTCCTTGGCTGGTGTGCGAGTATCGCTCCGAAGGCGGCAACGACTTTGTCGCCTGAAAAATCTTCATCGCGGCGGCGAAGGACCGCTGGTAAACCTCTAAGTCCGTGTGACGCCGAATCGTACGCTTCCGCTCGCGGTCGCTGGTCATGGCTTGCCCCTTGCGACGATGCATTACTCCTGGAAATCGACGCTCTCCCGGTCTCGCCGTCGCTCCATCTCAACGTGCCGCGGCTACTCGTTCAACTGCCCTTTGATCGTTCTCTGGGTCGTTTCCCAGACCGATTCGAGATGCGCGAGGTAGTTTTCCGGCGAAAGCAGCGTGTCTGCCGGGCCGCGAATTTCAAACAGCCACCCGCGGCCGTATTTGTCTGTGTTGACGGCCGAGGGATCGGCGAGCAGCTCTTCGTTGAGAGCCGTCAACTCGCCGGCGAGCGGCGCGAACAGATCGCTTTCCGCCTTGCTGCTTTCGATGAAGCCGATTTTTTGACGCTCGCGGATCGTCGCGCCGGCGTCGACGTCCCACTCCAGAAAGTAAACGTCTTGCAACAGCCGCACCGCGTAGGCGGAAAAACCAAAGCGAAAGCAATCGTCGCCCTGCGGTTGCGCCCACATGTGATTTTTGGCGTACAGCCGGTCCACGGGGAAGGCCGCCTTGAACTGGCCCATCATGAAAAAAAGCTCGGCGCTGGGCGAGTCAGAATCGGCAGGCGGCATAGTCGATGTGCGATCTTCTTGTGGCACGGCTGGTTTGTCCAGCAGTGGGGACGCATCAAGGAGTTCAGTTCCAGAAAATCATCGAGTCGTCCGGCCCTACGTGTACCGCACCCCTTGGTGCGCGCCTTCAAAGAAGGCGGGCAGCATGCCGTCGACCTCCAGCAGGCCCTTGCGCGTCAGGCGGACGTCGCCGGCCGCAACGGTCAACAGGCCGTCTTCAGCGTATTGGCGCCAGACGTCGCTCCATTCTTCCAGAATGTCGACGGATAACTTGTGGTGGAAATAGTCGCCGTCGAGATAGCCGCGCTTCAGCAGCAAGATCACTTCCCGCACCAAGAGCTGATGCGGCGTGGCCTTCAGCCCGCGCATCAGCGGCAGCTCGCCGCTTTCGATGGCGCCCAAATAGCCGGCCCACTCGGCGTTGTTTTGATAATGCACCCCCGAGATATGCCCGAAGCTGGCCACCCCCGTCGCGATCAGGTCGGAGCCGCTGAAAAGATTGTCGCGATAACTGAAGTTCACCTTCGACGGGTCTTTGACCATCGTGTAAGCGCTCGACGTGCCGTAGCCTGCGGCTGCCAATTCGTCGAAGGCGTAATTCACCCACTCGCGTTTCAGCGGCCAGTCGGCCACCGGCGTTTCGATCTTGTTGCCCAGAATGTCTTGCGAATAGACCGTGTTGAAGGGGAGTTCCATC
>JAGQOS010000626.1 GCA_020427265.1 Planctomycetales bacterium | reverse complement strand
ACTGATAGTGTTCCTTGGCGGGAACGGCCAAGAGCTGTTCATCGTATTCGAGTTCGGCGCCCACACTCATCGGAAGCGTGTCCACTTTGTTCTCGCCCTGCAACTTCAAGTCGCCGCCAACTTCCAAGCTGGCAACCACATGGGTTGCCTGCCCAACTTCGGGTTGAGCTTGCAGCAAGAATCGCTCCGGCTCAGCGCCACGAGCGAGCGAGCTGGCCAGCAACACGCTTGCGACCAGCATGGCGGGACTACGACGGCAACGAGTAGCGAACATCCAAGTTCCTCCGAAAATGCGACGGGAGAGCAGATTCCATTGGCCCTTCGTGGTAAATCGACCGGATCATGCCGATTCGTCCATCGGATTCTTCCTCGAAGCCGTGTTCTCGCCGGTAATTTCGGAAAACCGGCATAAATCCCGCTTTGCAATTGGGGGGGGAAACCAGTCCGACTGGCGGCCCCACGGAAGGCCGAGATTGCCACCTAACCCATTATGTGATAGGATGTTAGCCGTTGTCGACTAGGATCCGTCGGCGGCCAAGCGGCGATTCTGCAACAAAAATCGCGATTTGGCGCGAACGTATTTGTGAACGATCTCGTCTGACGAACGTACTAAGAATTGTCCTGAAGGCTTGACTGCGGAAGCAAGCAAACGTAGGCGAAAGATTCTGCCGCGTGCTGGCGTTCGGAAGACAAGTGTTTGGCCCCCGGAACGAATAGCGAAAAGAAAGGACCGAAAGCGAAGCGAAACGCAGGACTTTCACCTCCCAAGCAACCCAACTTCCCATCCTTGATACTGGTGATCGCGGCGCGACCGCAGGGAAAATCGACGCACCGGGCAAGCGGGTGAGTGAGAGAAAAGGTATTGAGACGATGCATACGAATTACCACAATCCGATCTTGCAGCAACTCCGCGATCAACAGGTGCGATTCGCGCCGCGCGAGAAGAAGCTGGAGCAAGTGGATCGCGCCGAGCAACTGCTGGGCGAGATTCGCGAAGAGCGGATCTACACTTATGAATACCTCTGTTTTCGTGTCACCGACTTTCGGCCCACTTCGTTCGCCCATAGCCAGATCAGCGGGGCCGACGCGGCGCATGACTTGCGATTGCTGGTTGAAGATCTCTCCGATGCGGCCAACGTGCCGGTCCATGCCGCCGGCGAGCAAGTGTACACGGTGAACGACCTGTGTTCGAAATACCGCGTGTCGAGCAAAACGATCTCGCGCTGGCGACAGATGGGTCTGGTGAGCCGGCGATTCGTGTTCGACGGCCGTAAACGTGTCGGCTTTCTGCAGAGCAGCGTGGAACGATTTGTGAAACGCAATACGGGGCGCGTGCGGCGGGGCATGGCGTTTCAGCGCCTGACCGACGAACAGCGTGAAGAGATCATTTCGCGCGCCCGGCGAATGGCTCGCGCGGGCGGCAGCGTGACCGAAATTTCGGATCGGATCGCCAAACGCGTCGACCGCAGTCCAGAAACCGTGCGGGCCACGCTGCGCGACTTTGACAAGGAAAATCCTGACTTGGCGATTTTCCCCAAACCCAACGCGCCGCTAAATGAAGAGGCCAAGGCGAAAATCTACCAGCAGTATCGTCGCGGAACGGGTGTCGAGGCGCTGGCCAAAATGTTTTCGCGTACCCGATCGACGATCTATCGCACAGTCAACGAGATGCGCGCCAAGCGGATCGCCGAGCTGCCGCTCGAATACATGCCGAATCCGGTGTTCACGCGCCGCAATGCCGACAAGGTCTGCCTGGGGCCGATGCCCGAGGCCGACACGCCGCCGCGCAAGGTGCGACGCCCGAGCGGCCTGCCGCCTTACCTGGCCAGCTTGTACGAAAATCCGCTGCTCACGCGCGAGCAGGAAGCCCATATCTTCCGCAAGTTCAACTACCTGAAGTACAAGGCCGCCAAGCTACGCAAGCGTCTTTCGAAAAGTGCGCCCAAAATCGCCCTGATGGAGGAAATCGAAACGCTTTACGAACAAGCCGTGGCGACTAAGAACGAAATCGTGCGGGCGAACCTGCGCCTGGTGGTTTCGATCGCCAAGCGTCACATCGATCAACATGAAAATTTCTTCGAACTGGTCAGCGACGGCAACATGTCGCTACTACGGGCTGTCGAGAAATTCGATTTCGCACGCGGCAATA
>JAGQOS010000625.1 GCA_020427265.1 Planctomycetales bacterium | reverse complement strand
CCCTACGGCTGATGAGTTTTGAAATGCGCTCTACCCCGCTGCCCCGGCACTTGCAGCTGCCGCGGCGCCTGAGTTACGCTGAGAGATCGACGCCGGCAGAACGGCCGTCGGCGGGATCGATCTGCGATACGGAAGGCCACGCAATTGAATATTGTCATCCGACCATTGCAGCCAGGCGATGCGGAATCGCTGGTTCGCTTGCGACGCCAGGCGTTGGTCGAAGAGCCTTTCGCATTTCTTTCGTCGCCCGAGGACGATCGGGCCTCGTCGCCCGGCGATGTCCGCGAGCAACTCGCAGCTTCTCCGCATCAATCAGCCGTCTTGGGCGCGCTCGATGGCAGCGAAGCGATTGGCATGGTGGGGTTGAACCGCGATCGGCCGATCAAGGCGGCTCATCGGGCGTGCATCTGGGGTGTGTTCGTCAAGCCCGAGTATCGCGGGCAGGGAATTGGTTCGCAGCTGCTTCAGGCAACCCTCGACTTCGCCAGGGGAATGGACGGCGTGGAAACGGTCTATCTAGGTGTGAGCGAGAAAACGCCCGACGCGAAGCGGCTCTACGAGGCGGCTGGTTTTTCGGTCTGGGGATTGGAACCCGACTGCATGCGATATGAGGGCGTGTCGGCGCGCGAATATCATTTGTCGCGAACTTTGTGAGAGCAAAACATGGCGCCGCCTCGCAATGGCTGCGGCCGATGAGCAACCCTGAGAAATTGAACAACACTGAGAAAACAATGTCCGCGGAACCATCGACGGCCACCATCTATCACCTGGAAATGCTCGAGCGCGGCGCGCATTGCGTGAAAGAGCCGCCGGCGGGTTTTGCCGTGGAACAGGCGCTGCCGCCCGACGCAGGCCTGAACGCGCAGTTCTATCGCCGCGTGGGGGCGGCCTGGAAATGGACCGATCGGTTGCCCTGGTCGCCGGCCGCTTGGCGTCGCTACGTGGAGCGTGATGAACTAACCACGTGGATCGGCCGGCTCGATCGCCAATCGGTCGGGTATTTCGAGTTGGAAGCGCAGCCGGCCGGCGCCGTGCAGATCGCGTATTTCGGACTGCTGCCGGAATTTATTGGCCGTGGAATCGGCGGGCCGCTCCTTTCGGCCGCCATCGAGGAGGCTTGGAACCTTGCCGGCACGCGGCGTGTTTGGGTGCACACTTGCACGCACGATCACCCGCACGCGCTCGGGAACTATCGCCGGCGCGGTTTCAAAGTGTTCAAGACCGACCCCGCGTAGCGAAGTTTACCTTCCGTGGGCCGCCCATCACTCGCCGCGCAACTCACCGCTCTGCTCGCTGCGCAAGATCGCGGCGCGGATGGCTTTTTCGAGCGTGCCGGGGCGATCGCTCGACCAGACAGCATCGCCGCGGGCATCGTACACAAACACCATGGGCGCGGCCGACACGCCGAGCGCTTGCCATTGAAATTCGGCGCCATAGGCAATGGGCCATTCGATTTTGTTGCGGTCGAGAAACGCGCGGAGCGCGCCGAGCTTTTCTGCGGTTTCCGATGTGAGCCCGACGAACTCGACACCTTGGCCGTGGAAGCGGCGATAATCGTGCACGAGGCCCGGGGCCGCTTCCTGGCAGGGGCCGCACCAGGAGGCGAAGCAATCGAGCACGACGACCTTGCTTTCGAGATCGGCTTCGTTGAGCGACCGATCATCGACCCAGCCGGCGATTTTCGCCAACTCGGGCCGGTGCGATTTGCCGGCGGGAATGATGGAAAGTTCGTCGCTGCCGCCACGGCGAAACGCATTGACGGCCATCATGGCGGCCAAGGCCAGGCCGACGACGACGAGCGGCTTGCGTTCCCGCTTCATGGCGCTACCTCGGGTGCGGAAAAGAAAAAAGCCTGGCGACCCGCTGCAAGTTGCGAATCGCCAGGCTGGGAATAAGGAAGCATAGCACGCGGCAGGCCAGCGGGCCAGCGCGAGATACCTGAGGAGTACAGTCCCATTTTTCCCAAGGGAAAAATCGGGATAGTCCCCAACTGCTTTAGTACATGTCGGCTTCGCCGCCGTGGCCCGCGTGGCTATCGGCCTTGGGCTTTTCGGCGATCAACGCGTCGCTCGTGAGCAGCAGCGTCGCCACGCTCGAAGCGTTTTGCAACGCGGTGCGCGTGACCTTCGTGGGGTCGATGACACCGGCCTTGACCAGATCTTCGTACACGTCG
>JAGQOS010000624.1 GCA_020427265.1 Planctomycetales bacterium | reverse complement strand
GCCGGCGAAACAATTGGAACGGCTCTTTGCGCTGATTGCCCAGTGGCTTCCCCTGTCGGCCGACGCCGAAGTAAGTGTCGAGGTCAATCCGTTGGATCTTACCGACGAGCGGGCCGAGGTTCTCGCGCGGGCGGGCGTAAACCGCATCAGTCTCGGTGTGCAGTCGTTTCAGGATCGCAAGCTCGAAGCGCTCGATCGCGACCATCGTGCTATCGAAATTGAAGCGGCGGTTCAGAGAGCCAATCGCATCGCCGCTTCCGTAGGGCTCGACCTCATTTTCGCAGCGCCCGAGGAAACGCTTGCCGAGTGGCGGGCCGATCTCGCGGCGGCCCTGGCGACTCCCGTGCAGCACGTTTCGACTTATGGTCTGACCCTGGAACGCGGCACCGCGTTTGGGACCCGCCAGCAACGCGGCGAACTCGTGCCGGTTGTCGAAGACCTGCAACGCGATATGTACGTGGCGGCGATCGAAGCCTTGACCGAGGCCGGTTTCGAGCACTACGAAGTTTCCAACTTTGCGCGGCCCGGGCATCGCTGCCGCCATAATGAGAACTATTGGCTCGGCGGGTCCTATTTTGCGTTTGGGCCCGGCGCGGCCCGCCACTTGGCCGGTGTTCGCGAGACGAATCATCGCAGCACGACAACCTATATTCGACGCGTGTTGGCGGGTCAATCGCCGGTGGCCGAAAGAGAAGAGCTTGGCAGCGAAGACCGCGCCCGCGAGCTGTTGGTTTTCGCCATGCGCCGTTTAGAAGGAATTGACCGAAACGCATTCCGCCAGGCGTCGGGCTGGGACGTCGACGATTTGGCCGCGGGCGCTGTCGCGAAGTTTGAACGACTGGGGCTGCTCGCCAGCCATGGCAACCGCATCGCCTTGACTCGGGAAGGACTGCTCGTAAGCGATGCGCTGTGGCCCGAGTTCTTGGCGCCTTGAAGCGGCCGTGTTACGAGTCATCGGAAATCGCATCGAGTTGGTCCTGCAACGCTTCGATGGTCAGCGTCACGCGCGGGACACGGTCGAGCGCTTCCGACGGATCGGCGGCCAATCGCTGTTGAGAACGAACAATCGCCACTTCGTTTTCAATCGCTTCGAGCCACGAGGGGATATCGAATCCCACGCCGGCCGGTTCGCGAGCCAATTCCTCGATCTCTTGTTGAAAGACGGAAAACGACGTGGATTCGGTCTCGGCCGATGCCTCGTCCATGGCGGGACGCACCAGCGACCGAATGCGATCGATGACCAGGGGGCGGACGAAACGCTCGCCAATCCGATCGGCAATCGTGGGCAAACGCATGCCATATTGCCGGCACAGTTCATTCAGTCGGCGGATGTTTCGATCGGCGACTTCCGTGGTTTTTTCCACCAACTCCCGCCGCCACAAACTAGCCGCCTCGGTTCGACCTTCGCGCACCAGGATTTCGTGCGCGAGAACGACGGGACGCAGATTCCAGGCCACGCGATCGTATTCCGATCGCAAACGCAGGAAGTCGATCAGCGTGTACAGCATGTCGCCGCGATCGCTTTGGGTGGTCGTGCTATTGTAGTCGCGGTATTCGCTGTAATTCTCGACGATCGCTTCGAAGATCATCGTCAAGCACTTGATCGCCGTTTCGCGCCGCAACGCGCCGTCCAGATCTTCGAGAAGCTTGCCAAAATTCTCTTCTTCGCCATTTTCTTCGAGCTGTGACAGCCAGGCATCCACGCCTTGGTGCAAAATCGCGCGCAAATTGCCGAGCACCAGAAAGCGTTGGGTGAACAGTTCCGATCCGTACGTGCGAATAAACTTGACGAGCGACTGCCATTCGCGTTCATTGCCCAATCGCTCCACGACCGATAGCCGCAGTGTGCGGCTGTGATCGAGCCAGCGTTTGAGTTGGGCCTCCGCGAGTTGCTTTAGCGATTCGAATAGCAGCGGATTGGTAAAGTCGGTCCGATTTTCCTCCTGACGGGCGCGGCTAATCCAGGCTTCGGCCGAAAAAACAATATTCTCCACCATGCCACGGTAGCCGGCTTCGAATAACTGATCGAACTCCGTCACGGCGCCGGGACCGACCGGATGGTCGGTTTCCAATTCCTGCGCGACGTCGAGCAATTGCGATGTTTCCTGAATCATTCCCAACCGCGGCAGCCAAACCAGCAAATCGCGCAGCAACTGCTGGGTTACACGCGCTT
>JAGQOS010000623.1 GCA_020427265.1 Planctomycetales bacterium | reverse complement strand
GCTTTGCCCTAGTGACCGTGCCCTATAGCCGCTGCATCAACACATACATCCGCAAAGTTCTTCGCCCGATCATCAAGCTCTTTGTTCCGCTCTACGCCCTGTTGAAGCGGCAGCCGCTGTTACAAATGAAAGATGTAACACATTACGACTATAACGAACCGCAACTCGATGGCATGATGGCCGAGCGCGGCTGCGAACGCGTCGAGTTCACTTATACGAACTTTCATGTCGTTCCGTTTGGATTCGACCAGTTGATGCCTAAGGCATACATCCGCACGTCAGAGAAGATTGACCGCGGCGGCAAGGCGAAACGATACCGCCGCTGGGCCTCGAATTACATTGCGATCTATCGCAAACGCGCCGACGGCTGAGCCACCGAGAAATTTGCGTATCACTAAATGAGCGACTTTGAACCGTACTCGGCGATGCGACTTACCTACGTCGCGCGGTCGTTTCTCGACTATCGCGTTCCAGTGTTTGCACACTTGAACGAGTTGCTCGAAGGCCGCCTTTCGGTCGTGTATTCGAAAAAGTGGACGCCCGAGCGCGTGCAAGAGCGACTGGCGGATGCTATCGGTCACCGGGCCATCGGGCTGACTGGTGAAAAGAGACTCGGCGACGATGGTCGAGCCGGCTTTGCCAACGCCAGTTTCTGCGTTCCGTATCAGCCGGGGTTATTCCGAGCCATTCGCAACACAAATCCCGACATATTGGCGGCCGACGGTTTTTTCCGCTGGACACCGGCGGCGATCGCCTATCGCATTCGCCATTCGACACCGTTGGTCATGTGCTACGAACGCACAATGCATACCGAGCGGAACGCGCAGCGTGTTCGCACGATTTATCGCAAGATGGCGGCTCGCTGGTTCGATGCAGTTTGTTGCAGCGGGAAATTGTCGGTTGAGTACATGCGCTGGATCGGCTATCCACCCCAGCGCATTAATATCGGCCATCAAGCAGCCGATACCGCGGACCTGCAGAATCGAGTCGACGAAGTTCCAGCGAGCCACATCGAATCGCTACAATCGGAACTGAACGCTGGCGGAACCATCTACTTGTGCGTCGCGCGATTGATTCCGCTTAAGGGAATCCGTGAACTGCTAGTTGCATGGAATAGATTCCGAAGCCAACAAGCCAACAAGGCCACACTTTTGTTTGTTGGTGGCGGCCCGGAGCGCGACGCGTTGGAAACCGTCGCGGCAGACAGCGGACTCGATGACGTGCGCTTCGCTGGCGAAATCGATTACCGCGAGATCGCACCTTACTTCGCGCTGGCTAATGTCCTGGTGATGCCTACGCTTGAAGACAATTGGAGCCTCGTAGTGCCGGAAGCCATGGCGTGTGGATTGCCGATTCTTTGTTCGCGTTACAATGGCTGCTGGCCAGAACTCGTGATAGAGAATCAGAATGGCTGGGTCTTCGATCCCCTTGATCCCCACAACACCTCAGCCGCTCTGGCAAGCGTCGCACACGCCGCGAACGATGGGACACTTGCGTCGATGGGACAACGCTCGCGCGAGATCGTCGCCGAACACACGCCTGAGCATGCCGCCCGAGCGATTCTAGACGCCTGCGCAATCGCGGCCCGGCATCGTGGCAAAATTTTTGCAGAAGGTGAAACCGCCGCCGTTCGGTAGGCGCATCAGGTTCATGTCCGTCACATCTGCCATGCGAAAATTGTCACGACACTTCTATCAGCGCACGCACAATTGCGACGTCTACGACGAGCCCGTACTGACATACCTGCCTATCGTTGAAAAGCATCTTTCCAACGGTAATGGCAAGGCGACAGGCCGAATCCTGGATGCCGCGTGCGGATACAACAATGTCTACCTACAGCCGCTCTTAAAGCAAGGAAGCATCGATGCCAGCCAAATGGTGGGCATGGACATTAATGACGACAATCGCAATCGCAATATAATTCACAAGCAGGTTGTCATCCAGGACCTTCACGAGCCGATCGATTTAGGGCAGTTTCATTCCATTATTTCCGTTTACACTTGGGAACATCTGCATTCACCGACGCAGGTATTAGAGAATTTCCATCGCTCACTCACTGACGGTGGCAAACTTATCATCATCGCGCCTCAGAAGTATAACTATGCAAGTTTGATCGAGCGCTTACTTCCCTGGCGATTGAAGCATCTGGCGTGGAAGCTGCTCAAAGGCAAGGACAA
>JAGQOS010000622.1 GCA_020427265.1 Planctomycetales bacterium | reverse complement strand
TTGTACGTTGTGAAACGCTCGCCCGGCGCGGCGTCTTGCGTTTCGATCCCGACGACTTCCGCCTGCGCGCCGTTGGCCAGACTCAGCCGATGGCTAATCTCCAATTCCTTCGCCGGCACAAACGCCCCGCGTTCGTGCACGTAGAACGGGTGCTCACCCGTTCCGGTGAGCTGCTCTTCGCGGCTGCCGCCCAAGCCGTCTTCGACCCGGTAGCGAATCGTAAAGAGCCGCTCGGGTCGGGTGACGAACGATTGCAGCACCTGCCATTGCAGATGTAGCGACTATCGGACTGCCTCTTTGACCTTCGTAATGACCTCGCATGGTATGGCAGCCAAGTCGCGATCCTCACACGGTTCCGGAACGATATCGCAATTCAGGAGTTGGTCTTCCGACTCAATGAATCGCAGGCTGTCGATATCCACGCTTTCAAGTAATGCCAATGGGACCAGTCGGACTTCCTTGCCACGATGTATTATTAGGAATCTTTCAACAAGTCGGAGTAGATTGGTTGAATCGACCCACTTTCCAGACACATCATCACGCCACCCCCCAAAACCCCAAGGCATCTCGTCGCCTGTTTTGTCTATGCGTGCCAGTTTACCAACGTCGAGCACGTCACCTGTGTCTACGCAGATCATGCAATACATCTTATTCACGGCCTCCAAAAGAACTCGCCTGTTGCTGTTAGCACTCGAATCTCCAAGATCCCGCGTAATCGTCCGGCACGTTCAGACTGCTTGATTGCACTGAGCGCCGTGGCATGTGTCAGTCCAGCCTTGCGGCCGTCGATGATCATGTGAGCTGCCTGCGTTTTCGCAATGCGAATATTTTGCCTGACTGCGTTGACGGTCGCAGATTTCAAAGTCTTTAGCTCCGTTAGCACGCCGTTTATGATGAAGTCGCCCCCTGCGGCATGTTTGCCCCTAACGACAACGTCGTACCCCTGTTCAATAAGCTCATCAGCGAATGCCAACTCTTCAGGGAATGCTTCGGCAAGCACCCTTAGCTTCCCTCGCCGAATTGCGATCGCCGAGGCAGTGTGAATCCGCGCGTGTAGTTCCTCCGCTTCCTTCCGCACATCTCGCAGATGCCTCTGGTACTCGGCACTCCCCTTCTTCGGGACCGAAGCGTGGCGCGGATGTGTTGGATCAGCAATTATATCATCCAGATGCCTGCGGGCGAGATCGATGGCTTCGTCGGGTGTTTTACCCGCTTGGATCGCGTGGTCGACGAGCGGGAAGAGAACATCGCCACATAGGTCGCCCTGGTTGTGCACCCAGACGGCCGCATGGCCGACGAAGTACGTATGATGCTCGGCGACTTCGAAGTTGTAGGTCGTGAAACGCTCGCCCGGCGCGGCATTATCGACTGCGATCGCCACAACCTCCGCGTGCGCGCCGTCGGCCAGGCTCAGCCGATGACCGATCTCCAACTCCTTCGCCGGCACAAACGCCCCGCGCTGGTGCACATAGAACGGATGCTCGCCGGTGCCGGTGAGTTGCTCTTCGCGGCTGCCGCCCAAGCCGTCTTCGACCCGGTAGCGAATCGTAAAGAGCCGCTCGGGCCGGGTGACGAACGTTTGCAGCACCTGCCGGTACTGCGGCTCGGCCTCGGCATCGTGCTCGTTGCGCGAGAGCACCCAATCGCCCGCCTGCACGTCTTCGATGTTCTTCCGCCCGCCGCGCACCTGCACTTGTGTGCCGGCGACCGGCGTTTCGCGTGGCGCGTGGGTCTTGAAATCGGCCTCTATATTCGAGAGGCAGATAGCGCAGCTTGCCAGCTCCCCCACTTAGGAACGGGTTTTGAAATTCCAATTTCGCCGTCGGGCGAGCGGAGTCGAGTCGTCGCTACGTTGTGCTGCATCGACGAATCTCGTGGATTCGCCTGCTTCGCACGCCTCGCGAGACCTCAGTTCCGCCACCCTTTGGGCTGAAAGCCAATTTCAAAACACGTTCGGAAGACCACTGGGGCGGCGAACTGCTTTCAGACATTTGAGGTATTGGGTATATTGTGGGTCTTCTCCCCAACCAAGATCGTGCGAGGACATGCGTCATGCGGCGACCCGTCTATTCGCGACGTCGAGCGATCCGATTCGAAAGCCTCGAAGCTCGCTGCGTTTTGTCTGCCTCGGCAAGCACCGGCGGTATCGAGGTCATCTCGCCCAACGGCGGCGAATTCTTC
>JAGQOS010000621.1 GCA_020427265.1 Planctomycetales bacterium | reverse complement strand
CGACCCGGTAGCGAATCGTATACGGCCATTCGGTCTATTCGCGATGCAAGTTCTCAAGGAACTCCAGCAATGATCGCCCAACGACCCGCACTAATTCCAAATCTACGAAAGTTACTTCAACGACAGGTCTGTTGTCTGTGTTTAGATCGATGGCGTAGCCAGCATCGCCACCGTTGGACCCGATGATGAATAAATGTGGTATGTTCTCAGCGACATATCCGGAGTTGGCATCTGGAATCTCATCGGCGGAATAGAGCATAAGATAGTTATCGCTGCCGATGAACCCTTCCAAACCGTTAGACCAACGCATTAGGTCCAGGTACCATTCGGGTAATCGGTCTCCGGCGATTCGTTGCAACACGCTCAACTGCTCGCCGGAGACACCGTCGTGTCGTTCGCAGTGTTGCAGAAGTAGTCGGATCTGTTTGTCCACGTCACTACTCCCTTTCCTATCGTGCGAGCTGGCGCTGGATGCGATACCAGAAGGCATTGTATTGGCGATGCTGCGCAGGCGTTAGCGCAATCTTATTTCCAGGGTCCGTAGGACTTCCGCCGAACTTGACGGGCTGAATCTCGTGAATCTGCTTCCCCGCATATTTCTGCGGATTGGCGCGGCGCAACGCAGCATTGGCATTGTTTGCCGCCCTTCTTGCATTGGCATACTCCGCGCCAGTTATCAGTCTGAATGGCCCGATCGGCTTACGTACGCCGATCGGATAGCCGATCCAATTGATGATCGTGAATGTCCCATTGGCAAATTGTTTCGTCGTGATTCCGGCGAGAAACTCAGACACCTCTTTGTGCACATCGTGAAGATGCTTATCCGCGGCCTGTCGTGAAATCTTTTTCTGTTCAACGAGCTTGTCTAGGATCGCCTTTGCTCGATCGACCGCTTCCTGTTCGGATTTGCCGCCTCGCATCTGCCGGTCAACTGTCCGGAACAGCCGTTCGCAGATTTCGCCGTTGTTATGCACCCAAACGGCCGAGCGGCCGACGAAGTAGGTATGATGCTCGGCGACTTCGAATTTGTAGGTCGTATAGCGCTCGCCCGGCGCGGCGGCTTGCGTTTCAATCCCCTTTAGTTAAGTCGTCCCCTTTAGTTAAGTCCTTTAGTTAAGTCCCATTGGAATCATCCGTTCCCGTTAGGTGTCGGAGGATTCGACGGGCCACTGCAATTTAAAGACCCGCTCGATGATTGGATCGTCAGCACCTGTCGGAATCCAACCCCGAGGCGGCGCATCTTCACGCAGTTTTTCAGCAACCGAAAGAAGCGTATCTCGTAAATCCGGGCATTCGCCTGTCACTTGAATCTCACTGCTCCAACTCGACAATGCTCGTACCGCGTTCCAGTCCGCGCGCGGTCCAACTCCCCATCCCTGAGGTAGAGATTCGACCAAATTTCGCGCCAGGCTATCGCGAGCGGCATCTCGCACTCGTCCGTTCCTTCGCGCTTCGCGAAATTGCGTCGCGATTACCTGTATTGGGGCGACACCGCCGAGCCGACTCGCGACTTCGCTATACGGACGAGACGGCATGCCGGCAAGTAATTCGGCCATGGTAGCATACCCGCAGGTCGCAATACGCGCTGCAATCTGGTCTTCCCAACCCGAGGACCAAACATTGTTCGCATCGTTGGCATCCATAATGGGCTATTTCACATAAGGATGAGGAACTTGGTCGATGTTGAAACGCTTCAACAAATCGTTGCCTATATCCAGTACTTCGTCGCGAGTTAGTTTTCGTTTAAGCAGGATTTCGGCGTCGCGAATTCGAGTCATCAATTCATGGTCCCACCAGCCCGCCCGATTTCGTAAAGCAGATTTCCCCGCATGGACCGCTTGATGCGTCAAGTCGTCAACGTCCACGACGAAGTCGTCGACATCGATACCATATCGATTCTTAAACCAAGCGCGCCGCGCCTTCGTGAAGACGTGATGTTGAGCGTCGCTTGCCGCGCGTACAACTGCCGACCGCGGTGAAACCTCCCGAACAACCCCTTCTTCCAATGCTTCCTCTACAACTTGCCGCAGCGTCTTTGGATCGGCCCCCTCATCCACCAATTCTTCAAAAACGTCCCGGATGTGCTTATCCGCTTCCGCCCTCGATATTCTCTTTTGGTCGACGAGGCTGTCAAGAATGTCTTCCGCTCGATCGATCGCCTCCTCGGGCGTTTTGCCGGCAC
>JAGQOS010000620.1 GCA_020427265.1 Planctomycetales bacterium | reverse complement strand
ACGGGCGACGTGCGCGAGAGCACGGCTTCGGTCAGGTTTCGCTGCAAGCGTGTGCGGGGGTTGAAGTCGTAGTTCAAATCGGCTGCCGGTACGAGCCCGGGGATTTTTTCCAGATCGACAATCGTCGTCACCACGCCGGTAAACACGAGCCGGTCGTTGGCATGGATGACATGATCGGGCTCGATAGGCGTGATCAGTTCGCCGGCGCGGTCGATTTCGATCAGGTATAGGCCGGGCAAATGCCGCAAGCCGGCCGCTTCGACCGTGCGATCGACCAGCGGGCAATGCGCTTGGACGAGCATTTCGACCAGGTATTCGCGGCGATGATCGCCGAGTTGTTCGACCAGATCGGTGCGGTTGGGCAGGAGCCGGCGCGAAAACAGAATCATGTAGGCCGCGCCCAGCAGCGCGCAGGGCAGGCCCACGTAGCCGATCTCGAACAGGGCCATCGGCGCCAGTTGTTCGCGAAAGGCCGGTGTCCACTGTTCGCTCGCATACTGGTCGCGGAGCCAGGCATTGACCACCAGCGTGGTGCTCGTGCCGATGAGCGTGCAGACGCCGCCGAGAATGGTCAAATAGCTCAACGGCATCAGCAGCCGCGAAGGCGAAATGCTGCGTTTGCGGCACCAGTCGATGATGACCGGCATCATCATCACGACCAAGGGTGTGTTGAGTAGAAAGGCCGAAACGGGCACGATCGTGAGGGCGAGCCGCCGCAGGGCGCGGCCTTCGCTATGGACGTTGCCCAGCAGTTTCTCGCCGACCCAATCGAGCACGCCGGTGTTCTGCAGCGCGGCGGCCACGATATAGAGCCCGGCAATCGTGAGCACGGCTTGATTGGCAAACCCGGCGATCGCCCGCTCGGGCTTCACCACGCCGGCGAGCGTGACGGCTACGAGACCGCCCATGAAGAGCAAATCGGCGGGAATCCCCCGGCGCCGCTGGATCACGACAAAGATTCCGGCAGTCACCAGAACGGCGATCCACGGATGTGTCCAAACGGGCATAGCAGATTAGCCTTGGGCGGTGATTCGCAACGCGGGAATAATCGGCATGATCCGGCGCGATAGTGACAGTAACGGTTCGAGTGATACGATCTTCCAGGCCCTACGAACGCGGGGTCGCGGCTCGCCTGGGAATTTCGCTTTGGCGGCCTTGATCGCTTCGCATGAGACCGACAGATTATCGTTCCCCGCGATACGTGCGAAGGGCGGTTTTCGCGAGAATTTCATAGATTTCGCCGGGTTTGGCCGACAATCGGGGCCGGGGTGTCTTATTCCATCTTAGTTGGGCCAACCGATCCTGAAAGCGGCTAGCCGAAACGTTCAAAATGACTTATCGCCATCTGGGCAGGTTCGATTTTTCTGTAGAAACAGTAAACGGCCGTGAATATGATGGAGATTGCTAGATTTCGCGAGTTTTACGCAGTCGTACGCCGGCTGGATCCCAGCTTGCGCGATTTGCGCCGGAACAGATAGCGCTCGCGTTTTCCCTTTTCGACTTTGGGAGTCCCATAATGATTGGTCGTCTTCGTTGCGCGACGTTCTATTCCACGATTCTTTCCGCGTGCTTGTCGGTTGCGTTGCCGGCTCCTGGCGCGCTGCTCGACGAGGAATCGACCCAGTTCGACGTTTACCGGCAGACCGAGGGCGATTCTCCCTTCGCCCTGTCGCTGCGTGTGGAAAAGGAAATACCGGCGCCGGCCGAAAGCGACGTGCTCATCTTGTTCGACACGTCGGCGACCCAGGCGGGAATTTACCGCGAAATGCAATTCTCGTCGTTGCAAACCTTGCTGAACAATCTCAGCGACAACGACCGTGTGCGTCTCTACGCGGTCGATCTACAAGCCGTGGAAATGACCGCTGGTTTTGTGCCGCCGCGTGGCGCCGAGATTCGGCGCGCTATTAAGTCGCTGGAGTCGCGAGTGCCCTTGGGGGCGACCGACCTGACGGCGCTGCTCGACGCGGCTACGAATTTCGAGGCAAGTAGCAAACACGCCCATGCCGCGGTGTATCTGGGCGATGGCGTGAGTTCGGCCGGCGCAGTGGATACCGACGAGGTTCGCGCGGCGATCGATAAACTGGTAGCAGCCAAGGTTTCGTTGTCGAGCTATGCCGTGGGGCCGCGCGTCGACGCGCTCTGCCTGGCAGCCGTAGCAAACCAAACCGGCGGCAACCTGCATGTACACGGCGACATTGTGTGGGA
>JAGQOS010000061.1 GCA_020427265.1 Planctomycetales bacterium | reverse complement strand
AGGGCGATATCCGCGGGCGCGACAATCTGAACCGGCACCATGGCCGTTCGTTCCTGGCGGCTGTGGGCAAAGAGCATTCCGAAGGCTTCGACGAGGTATACGCCTCGCATACGTTCCATGAAATTCAAATGTATTACCCGATGCGCGTGGTGCGCGGCCGGCGGTTCAAGCTGATCTGGAACATCGCCCACCCGCTGCCGTTTCCCTTCGCCAGCGATCTGTGGGCGGCGCCCACGTGGCAGGATCGCTGGCGGCAAGGCCCGGGCACGTTCTACGGCAAGCGCACCGTTTACGACTACATCCATCGCCCGAAGTTCGAACTGTTCGACCTCGAGAACGACCCCGACGAATCGAAAAACCTGGCCGACAACCCCGACTACGCCGACGTGCTGACCGACCTGCAAGGCAAAATCAAAGACTTCCAACGCCGCACCTGGGACGGCTGGATTTTGAAATGGGAGTATGAGTAGGAGTTGAGGGTTGAGGGCTGAGGGTCTAGGGTTAAATGCGGACCGGGGCAAGCGGCGGTTTCAATACGGCGAACGGCGGTTTAAACCGGCGAGCCGGAGGCGTCCGCTCCCAGGTGTTTCGATCTGCACGGGCGAGGGACTGGAGACTGGAGTTCTGACAACTAACAACTGATCTCTGTTTTACGCAGAGGCGCCAAGGCGCAGAGAAACCATTGCAAACTTGTCGCTCGCTCCTACCTCTGCGCCCTGGCGAGCTTTGAGAGAAGAATCGATGCGTCGAAATCGAATCCCTTCGTGTCTTGGTGTCTTCGTGTGCTCCAGATTCGCCTTGGTCATTGGAGATTGCATGCTGACCACAGATCACCGACAAGTTCTCTTTGCGACTCTGGTGCGCTACGTGGCAAGCGTTCTGTTTCTCGCACGAAGCCAAGAAGGAGCAGTCCGGTCACTCAAGTTCGTCCAGGTCTTTTTCCAGCATCGCGCGCTGTTCGTCGTCGTCGACTTGCGCCGCAAAGGCGCGGGCTGCGGCAAGGTGTTCGCTGGTTGCCAGGGCGTTGCCGACCAGCTTTTCCGCCCGGGCCAACGCTTCGTGAGCGTAGCCCAGGTGAAAGGGGCCGTCGCCTTCGCTCACGTCGAGGCACAACTGGCCGTAGTGCCGGGCGTTGGCCGCCTGATCGACCAGGGCGTAAATCCGCGCCAATTGCCAGTAGCCGATTGATAGATTGCGCGACGTGCAGTCGTCGTGCTCGCGCCAATGACACAGCGACGCATGCGCCAAGGAGATCATCGCCTCGTCTTCTTCCGGCGTGCGGCTCACTTTCTCGATCAGTGTCCAGGCGCGGTTGAAACAATCGGCCGCAAACCAACGATGCCCGTCGGCCAGGTCAAACGGAGGTGTCGCATTCATCGCTCTTCTCCCTACTTGTAGAATCTGCGTGGCGTTCGGGTCCGTTGGCGCCCGGTCGTTGCGCATTGCTAAGGCGGCGGTAAACGTTCGATCGTATTCGCCGATTCGATGACGTAGTTCGGATTATGAATGGTCGGCGTTGCGTCGGGCGACGAGGGGATGTACGGCATGCACGGCGGATCGGGCGGTTCGAGCAGCGCGATCGAAAGGCCCACCATCCAGCCGTCGTGGTCGCGGCCTTCGGTCGACACCTGGTAGCCGGCCGACCCGGTCAAGCGCACGCGCGAGTTGAGCCAGGCATGCACGCCGAGCTCGGGATAGACGGCGGCGTAGAAATCGGTCGACTCCTTAATCTCATTTCGCTCGTCAATGAAGAAGTCGTCGTCGTTGTCGATCCCATCGTCGTCGGCCGGAACGTCGAATGCGCCATAGCCCCCGAAAACACCGACGCCGGCAAACGGTGCGATGCGCGACGGCGATTGAACCCGCACGCCGAAGTTGAGCCCGCCAATGGCCGCGGCAGCCGGCTCGTCGCGCGCCGTGGCCGTGCCGAGCAAGCCCATCAGGCCGACGCGGTGTTCGATGTAGGAAGTCGGGTAGTCGAACCCGCCTATTTCACCGCCAACCGTAAAGGGTGAGCCTTGCCCCACGGCATTCAAGTAACCGCCCCGCTTGCCGGCCACGTGCCGGGCGTCGATCATCTGCTTGGCCATCCGCGGATAGCGCTCGCCGTGGCGATAGGGGCGCGTATACTTCGCCGCGTAATCGGGGTCCTTCATCGCCCACTTCGACGACAACGGCCAACGCCATCGCGCGCAGCCTGAGACAGCCAGCAGCAACAAGGCGATGAGGGCAAAGCGAGCAAGCATGAGTGACCCGGCGTCGAAATCCACGACCTGTGACAGACGGACTCCGGCCGGAAGGGTATTTTCCCTCGGCCATCCCGGCAAGACCGGAATTCGACAGATATGGCGCCGAACGCAATTCGCCCGGGCGTCGGTTTCACGTGGAGGCACTCAGATCGGCGCGCGCAATCGCTAGCGAGACGCCGACGTTCGCGGATCGCTGTTAAGCAAAACCGATCCGCGGCAGCCGGCACCATTCGCAACCGCAATCGCAATCGCTTCGCTGCGGCTTGCATCTTTTCCAGTGTCTAGCTTGCTAGGCCACTTCCCAGCCCGAGCGGTATTCCTTGCGCACGTACTTTTCGGCGCCGGCCGTGTTGGTCACCTTCAAGTTGGCGGCGTCCCAGTCGATCGCTTCGCCGGTGCGATAGGCGACATTGCCCAGCAGCACGGTTTCGGTCAGCGCGCCCGAATAGTCGAAGTTGCATGTGGTCGGCGAACCGTCTTTGCAGGCCTTGATCCACTCGGCATGGTGGCCGATCGACTTGGGGATCGTTTGCTCGGGCGGCTTGAAGTCGGCAAATTTCTCGCGCGGGAAAAGGCGATACGAACCGTAGTCGGCGAACATCTTTCCTTCCGTGCCGATGAACATCACGCCGCTGCCCGGCACGCGCTCGCCCGCCACTTCTTTCGGCGTCTTGTTGCCGTCGTACCAGGTGAACTTGAGCGCCTTGTGCTTGTCGGTCTCGGGAAAGTCGTATCGGCAAATCAGGCCCAGCGGACAGGTTTCCGGGTGCACTTCGGCGCCTTCGGCTTCGCAGCGCGTGGGATGCCGCAGGCCGAGCGCCCAGAAGGGAAGGTCCATGTAATGGCAGCCCATGTCGCCGAGCGTTCCCTGGCCAAAGTCCCACCAGCGACGCCATTGAGCCGGATGGTAACGACCTTTGGCGAACGGCCGCGTTGGCGCGGGACCGAGCCACAGATCCCAGCTCAACGTTTCCGGCGGCTCTTCGCCGGTTTCGGGCCGGTCGCCGCCGCCCCAGCCTTTGCCCACCCAAACGTGCACGTCGGTCACATCGCCGATGGTTCCCGCCTGAATGATCTCGACCACGCGCCGATAGTTGTCGCCGGCGTGAATTTGCGTGCCGAGTTGGGTCGCCACGCCATGCTTCTTGGCGGCTTCTGCAATGACGCGCGCTTCGTGTACCGTATGCGTAAGCGGTTTTTCACAATAAACATGCAAACCGGCGCGAATCGCGCGAATCGTGGCCGGGGCATGATGGTGGTCGGCCGTACCGATCACCACGGCGTCGATCTTGCCCGCTTCTTTGTCGATCATTTCGCGATAGTCGGCATACGTGCGGGCGCCGGAAAAGCGACCGGCGGCGCGATCGAGGTACACCTTGTCGACATCGCACAGGGCGACGATGCTCTCGCCTTTGACGCCGTCGATGTCGGCCGCCGCGCGATTGGCCGTGCCAATGCAAGCGATGTTCAGCTTTTCGTTCGCGGAAACCGATTCCTTGGCCGAAGCTTCGCTCCACACGCCCGCCGACAGGACCGCGGCGCTGGCGCTGGTGGATTTAAGAAAGTCGCGACGATTCGAATTTTGCAGTGGCATACTTTTCGCCCCGTATTGAGGAAGGAAGCTGCGGCCGCGGCCGACCGGAGGGTGAACGATCTACACGATCATAAGAAACGTGCCCGGCGGATGCAAATTTTACAGCCTGCAGGTAAAAATTCTCGCCGGGATGGAGCGAGTAGCCCCGGAAAGTACGCGTTTACACCACGCGGCGCACTGCCGCCTGGCTAGCGCACCATCCACCAAGTAGCGCCCAGCAAGAGCGACAAGGGGAGCATCAGCGAGAACTGGCAAGCGGCGAAAATCGCAGCCCGATGGAAATCAGTCATGAGGATAACACGCGCCACTTGGATGAGTGTCAGGTAGCTGGCGATTAGCACCGCCACGCCCAACGCGATTTCGAGCCACAAATTCCCGGTTTGAAAAGCGCCGATCATGCTTTCGAGCAAAAAGAAAATCGCCACGCTGATGACCAAATGAGCCAAGGCAATGCCCAGGCAATTACCCATCGTCGGCTTTCGCAAATGATAGGTCGCTACGCGCGAATAGAGCGACCACGCTGCCCGTAAGCAGAGCGCGCCGATTAAAGATCCGATTAGGGCTACGCCAAACATGGCGCAGACCAAACCTTGAAAGCCGTCGAACATCGCGCCACAAGCCCCCTAGTGTCACGATCAGGCATTCCCCCATGAACTGCCAGTTTGCTGGTAGTTTACCAAAGCGAGTGCCAAAAGCAACGAAACCCCTCGTAATCGGTAGACTGCGATCCAAACCCAGCGGGCCGTGAATTCGCGGCCACCGCTTGTCGATCCCCCGAACGAATTGGTACGTTAATGCGATCGAGGTCCTTGAAGCGCCGTCGATCCCTAAGAAAAATCGGGCGAATTGTCGCGCGGCGATTGCTCGATGGACCTCTTCAACTTCGTTTTTTGCATGAGTTATGACCCCAGTTGACGGAATTACGCCATGAGCGACCCATACTTCCAACAGCTCTTTGCCGATCGCATTGGCGGCGCCAACTACGGCAAGGGAACCGATATTTACAAGTTTGAAAAAATCAAACGGGCCAAGCGCAAGGCGCTGGCCGAGTTCCCCAATCGCCAGTTGCTCGATTTCGGTATTGGTGAGAACGACGAAATGGCGCCCGAATCGGTACGCCGCCGCATGGCCGACGAGATCAATCGGCCCGAAAACCGCGGCTATGCCGACAACGGCATCGCCGAATTCAAGGACGCGGTCGCCCGCTTCATGCAGCGCACGTACAACGTGGCGCTCGATCCGGCCAAGGAGATCAACCACTGCATCGGCTCGAAGACTGGATTGGCGATCTTTCCCGCCACGCTGATCAACCCCGGCGACATCACGTTGATGACCGTGCCGGGTTATCCGGTGGCCGGCACGCATACGAAGTACTACGGCGGCAGCGTTTATGCTCTGCCGCTGTTGGCCGAAAACGACTTTCTTCCCGACCTCGATTCAATCCCCGCCGACGTGCTCTCGCGCGCCAAGCTGCTGGTGCTGTGCTATCCGAACAGTCCCACGGGTAAGACCGCGCCGCCGGAGTTTTACGAGAAGGTCGTGGCGTTCGCCAAGGCAAACGAGATTGTCGTGTTGCAAGACGCGGCCCACGCGCTGCTGAGCTACGATCGGCCGCCCAACAGTTTTCTCGCCACGCCGGGCGCCAAGGACGTGGGGGTCGAAATCCATTCGCTCTCGAAGGGATTTCACATGATCGGCTGGCGGCTCGGCTGGGTCTGCGGTCACGAGCGTCTCGTGCAGGCGTTTGCCGATGTTAAAGACAACTGCGACTCGGGCCAGTTCATCGCCATTCAAAAGGCCGGCGTCACGGCGCTCGACGACGAAGCAATTCCTCCGGCTGTCCAGGCCAAGTATCGACGCCGGCTCGAAAAGCTCGTCGCCATGCTCAACGGCTGCGGGTTTCAATGCTCGCTGCCCGGCGGTACTTACTTCCTGTATACCAAGAGCCCGCGCGGTATCGCCGGCGGGCCGGCATTCGAAACGGCGGAGGCCGCCAGCCAATACCTGATTACCGAACATTCAATCTGCACCGTTCCATGGGACGACGCCGGCGCGTTTCTGCGGTTCTCAGTCACGTATGTCGCCGAGGATGAAGCCGCCGAAGACGCGCTGATGCAGGAAACCGCGGCGCGGCTCTCGCAGGTGAAGTTCGAGTTTTAGGAGCGCGCCATCCCGCGTGCGATGACCGTCGTCTTTTTTGTGAACAGTGAAATTGGAAAGGGACATTTCCCATGAATGTTTTGCGTCGCTTCGCCACGTTGCTGATGCTCGCCATGTTGCCGCTTGCATTGGGTTGTGGCAAGAAACAGCCGACCGGGCCGTCGTTTTCGGATTCGTACCGCGCGACCATGCAGATTTCGAACCCCGATGAGCGAGCGCGAAAGCTTGTGCAACTCGCCCTGCAACAAGACGCCGGCAAAGACACGCTCGGTGCAAAACAGTCGCTCAAAGATGCAACGAAGGCCGCGGCCGAAGTACCCGACGCTTTTGCGCGCGCCGGTGTCTTCACACGTTTAGCGGCGGCTCAGGCCGGGCTGGGCGAACGGCTCGACGCCAACGCCTCGCTCGCTTCCGCGCGCCAAGCCATCGACGAAATCGCCGATGTCGAAAGCCGCGCGGTCGCACTGTGCGATGTGGCGAAGACGCAAGGCACGGCGCTCAAGAACGAAGCCGACGCCGCCGATACACTCTTCGATGTCGCCAAGCTGACCGAAGAGATTGACGACCCAGTGGGGAAAACCACCGTGCTGGCCCAAGCCGCACAGACGCATAACGAGTTGGGTAATTCGGCCGGCGCGGTCAAGGCGCTGCAACAGGCGCTAGAGTTGGCTCAACAAGTGGCGGACCCGTCGCAGCGTCGTAGCGCGATCTGCGAAGTCGCCTCGGCGCAGACCGGCATGAATCAATCGTCCGAAGCGGCCCAGTCGTTGGCTGCGGCGGCCACAGCGGCGCGCTCGATTGAGGCCGACTTTGGCAAAGCCTTTGCCCTGGCCGAAATCGCCGAACTCTTATCCAAGGCCGGCCAACACGCCGAAGCGCACAAGCTGCTCGAAGAAGCCGACCAGGTGGCTCACGCCATCAAAGACGCCGCCCTGCAACAACAGGCCAACGACAAAATCCGCACGCTCATGGGCTCGCTGCCAAAGGGTTAAACTCATTTCCACCCGGGTCAGGGCAGCGGCGCGTACCTCTCGTTGCGGCGAACGCAACCGACTCTCCGGCGCCACATCCTCATGCGACACAGCGGACGAACGCTCCGCGCAGGAACCGGACCAGGACCCGCTGGCGATGGGTGGCGAGGGCGTTCTGGCTGCACTACCATGGCGTACAACTTTTCAACGGCTGGTTTTCCAAAGGCGAACCAGACCTCGCCGACGCAGCGAAGGTCATCCTTACAGTCGCCGTTTGGACTTTAAAGCCAAGGGGAATGCTGGTGGCGAACAAGCGCAACTGGCGGTGCGAGCAAGCCGCAACTCTGGTGTTCTGCGCGGCGGTTTTGGCCGCCGCCGCAGCCCACGGGCAAACGTACACGACGGTCGTGAATAACGGGCCGTCGTCGAATCGCGTCGACATGGTATTCGTCGGCGATGGCTACCAGGCTTCAGAAATCGATGGCACATATGCCGGGCACGTCAGCGCCACGCTCAATCGTTACTTCAATACCGGGCTGAATCCCTATCCGCGCTACGCCAACTTCTTCAATGCTCATCGCGTCAACGTCATCAGCAATCAGTCGGGCGCCGACGATCCGGTCAACGGTATCTTCGTCGATACGGCCCTCGACGCCACCTACAACACCGGCGGCACGGATCGCTGTTTGTACTTCAACACAACGAAGGCCAACACGGCCGTAAACACCGCGTTGAGCGGTTCGGGCATCGATGTCGACATCCGCCTCGGTTCGGTCAACTCGTCGAAGTACGGCGGCTGCGGCGGTTCTTGGGCGGTTTGGTCGGCGCAGAACGGGTCGGCGCTCGACATCGCTGTGCACGAAGTCGGCCATTCGTTCGGCAACTTGGCCGACGAATACTGGTACAGCGGAACCACGTGGACCGGCGGCGAGCCAGGCGAAGTGAATAGCACGTCGAACCCGGCGCTGGGCAAGTGGGACCGCTGGCTCGGTTACGTCGACCCCGATTCGAGCATCGGCGCGATCGGCTACTTCGAAGGCGCCCGGTACAACGAATTCGGGCTCTACCGCCCCAGCAACAATTCGATGATGCGCAATCTCGGCCGCCCGTTCGATGCGATAAGCCGCGAGCGATTCATTCAGAAGATCTACGCCGAAGTCGACCCGCTCGATTCCTGGCTTTCGACCACCGGCACTTTCCTGCACGACGACGTATTGTGGGTCGATACCGTCGATCCCGCCGTGATTGGCGTGGAATGGTTTCTCAACGGCTCCTCGCTCGGGCTGCTCGGCGAGTCGCTCGATTTGGGAACGCTTGGCTTGAGCGCGAGCCAATCGTACACGGTGGAAGCGGTTGCCTACGACTTGATTCTTGATCACTCGAACACGGGCGACTCGCTCGACTGGTTTCGGCTCGCCAATACCTCGTCGCTGCGGCATTCGCTCACGTGGACCGTTGGCGCCGGTTCGTCGGTTCCCGAGCCGGGAACAGGTTTCCTGACTTCGGTCGTACTGGTAAGCCTGCTGGCCAAGCGCCGACGCCGCGAGCCGGGACAAGGCTAATCGCCGTCATTGCATTTCGCGGCGCACCGCCCGGCCTACAGGAGAACAGCAAAGTCGGGGTCTGGTTCATATTTCGGCGAGTGACGGATGCTACTTGCGTACAATCGTCGGCCGCAAACATCGACCTGCCCCCTTCGCCTTCGACTTTGTAGCTCTCCTGTCCCGGCATGGCGATTGCTCGATTCGGCGCCATCGTTAGGGTACGATAGACCGTTCCTTCGTCCTGTTGGAAGTCGTGAGCGATTGGAACCGGAGCCTGTCATGCCGAATCGATTTCTGCGCTCAAGCGCGCTTATGCTGTGTGGTCTGTTGTGCTGTTTCTACCTGGCCGCCGAGGCCGCGCCGAAAAAAGACGCGGCCAAGGCCAAGAAACCCAAGCCCACGAAAGAGGTTGCACCGGGAGTCGTCGACGCGAAGAACGTGAAGACCGGCAAGCCCGAACCGGCCAAAGATCCCGACCTTGTGCAATACGGCATCTATCGCCGCAGCGCCTCGCGTGCGAAAGCGACCGAACCGGGCGAGACGTCGCTGCCGCTCACCCTGGAGCAGGGCGCGCGCATCGCGTACATCGGCAACACGCTGCTCGAGCGGTCGCAACACTTCGGCTATTTCGAGGCGTTGCTGCACGCGGCTTTTCCCGATCAGCAACTCAGGGTGCGCAACCTCGCCTGGCCGGCCGATACGTCGGACCTGCAACCGCGGCCAGATAACTTCGCCGACACCGAACAGCACTTGGCGCACGAAAAGATCGACGTGATCTTCGCCGCCTACGGTTTCAACGAGTCGTTCGCCGGCCCAGCCGGGTTGCCAGGGTTTCGGGCAGCGCTCTCGAAGCATCTCACCTCGCTACGGTCGAAGGCCTTCAACGGCCGCGGCGCGCCGCGGATCGTGCTGCTCTCGCCCATCGCTAACGAGAACGTGGCCGGCGTGCCGGCGGCCGACCTGAACAACGAAAATATCAAGCTCTACGTCGAAGCAATGCGCGCGGTGGCCGAGGAACAGCAAGTCGGCTTCGCCGATCTGTTCACGCCGACACTCGCCGAAATGCAAAGCCCTGGCGCCGATCTGACGATCAACGGCGTTCACCTAAACGATGCGGGGTATCAACTCATGGCCGCCGCGCTGTTCCAAGCTGCGTTCGACAAGCAACCGCCGCAGGCGAATCCGGCCATTCGCCAAGTGATCGTCGACAAGAACCGGCAATTCATGCGGCGTTTCCGGCCGCTGAACACTTTTTATTACACGGGTGGCCGCAGCGGCAGCTACGGGTATCTCGATTTCCTGCCGGCCATGCGCAATTTTGACCTGCTCGTAGAGAATCGCGATCGGCGGATCTGGGATCTCGCCCAGGGCAAGCAAACGCCGGCCGAAATCGACGATTCGAATTTGCCACCGCTGCCCAACGTAAGCGAAGCTCGCGGTGCGAACCGCTGGATGTCGGCCGCCGACGAGTTCAAAGCATTCAAGATCGATCCGCGTTTCGACGTGAATCTCTTCGCGGGCGAAGAGGAGTTTCCCGATATCGCCGCGCCAATCCAAATGCGCTGGGATGCCCGCGGGCGGCTCTGGGTGAGTTGCTCGACGACTTACCCGCACGTCTACCCCGGCGCTGAGCCGAACGACAAGCTGGTGATTCTGGAAGATACCGACGGCGACGGTCGAGCCGACAAGTCGAGCGTGTTTGCCGACGATCTCCACATTCCTCTCTCGTTCGAGTTCGGCGACGGCGGCGTATACGTTTCCGAAATGCCGAATCTCACGTTTCTCAAAGATACCGACGGCGATGGCAAAGCCGATCTGCGTCGCATCGTCCTCTCCGGCTTCGGCACGGAAGACTCGCATCATGCGCTGCACGACTTCGTTTGGACGCCCGACGGCGATTTGATCTTTCGCGAATCGATCTTTCATCATTCGCAGGTCGAAACGCCCTATGGCCCGGTACGGCAGCAGAACAGCGGCTGGTTTCGCTTTCGGCCTCGCGATCAGCGCCTGATCAGCTTCGGCAGTTACCCGAGCACCAACCCCTGGGGCGTGACGTTCGACGACTGGGGCCAGCACGTGGCGAGCCATCCGATCTACGCCGCCGCGTTCCATTCTCTCGATCCACCGTATCCGCAGCAGCACCCGGGGCCGGCCGGCTTGCGCGCTTACTCGGGCACGTGCGGGCACGAATTCGTCGACTTCGCGACCTTTCCTCCAGAACTCCAGGGCGGGTTCATCAAAGCGCGATACAAGCCGACCAATCGCATCGAAATCCACAACTGGCGCGAAGGGGAATTCGGCTACGACGAAGAGTACGTCAGCGACTTGATCTTCTCGACGAACTTGAGCTTCATTCCGGTCGACATCGGCTACGGTCCGCGCGGTGCGCTCTATGTATGCGATTGGTACAACCCGATCAAGGGCCATGCGCAGTATTCGCTGCGCGACGAGCGGCGAGACCGGCATTCGGGGCGCATCTGGAGGATTACAACGAAGGGCTTGCCGCTTGAGGAACCGCCAAAGATCGCCGGGGCGCCGATCGTGGAATTATTGGAACTGCTCCAGCGGCCGGAATACCGCGTGCGCTACTGGGCCAAACGCGAGCTGCGCGAGCGAAACGCGCAGGAAGTAGCCGCGGCGCTCGATCGCTGGACGGCGCAGCTCGACCGCAACGACCCACGCTATCGGCATCATCAGCTCGAAGCAGTTTGGCTTTATCGCGGCATCGGCCAGGTGCGCCCAGCGCTGTTGCGCGATTTGCTGGCCTGTGCTGAACCGCATGCCCGCGCGGCGGCGGTCGAGCAGCTTCGCTACTGGCATCCCGAGCTTCCCGACGCGGCCCAGTTGCTCCGCAACGCGGCCAACGACCCGAGCGCGACGGTGCGCATGCAGGCGGCGATCTGCGCGAGTTACATCGGCACGAACGACGCGCTACTCGCAATGCTCGATGTGTTCAAGCACCCGCGCGGCGGGCATTTGGATTACGCCATTCGCTGCGCGCTCGGCTCGCATACGTTGCGGCCGATCTGGGAAGCGAAGCCGGAACTGCATGTGGCGCGGCTGCTCAAGAGCACGGTCCGCAACAACGCCTTCCGCGAGCCTGCTCCCAGCGCGGCTGAAGCGCAGTTCGATCAGCGTAAAGACTTGAAGACGGTGCGCATCGGCTGCCTGCCCGAGCGGATGCTCTTTACCGTGCGACAATTCGCCGCCACGCCCGGCCAACCGGTGAAAATCGTGTTCACGAACCCCGACGCGACCGATCATAACCTGGTCGTTGTACGACCCGGCGCAATGGCCGAGGTTGGCATGGCGGCGAACGAAATGGCCAAAGACCCGCGTAACGCCAATTCCGATTTTCATCCGGCTGACAAGCAGGATTTGATTCTGCACGCCGCGCCAATGATCGGCCCGACACGCAAATCGCTAGTGCACGTGCTCCGCTTCGAGGCGCCACGTGAGCCGGGCATCTATCCGTATGTATGCACGTTCCCCGGGCATTGGGTCGTGATGAACGGCGTGATGGTCGTGGCGGAAGACCTGGCCGACGTCGATGCGATGCTCGCCGCTGCGCAGCCGCAAGTGGTGCAAGAATGGACAATCGCCGATTTCCCCGAAGTACAAGTTCCGGCCGACGAACACGCGCCGATGCGAGGCATGCAGGCATTCGTGAAGGCGCGCTGCAACCAATGCCACATCGTCGCCGGGCACGGCGTGAACCTGGGCCCCGATTTGACCGAATCGGTCAAGAAGCTGCGCGGCGCGAAGCTGCTTGAACAGATTCTCGACCCTTCGGCCACAATTCACGAGAAGTTCCAGACCCATCAGTTCCTGATGGAAGACGGGCAGATCATAACCGGTGTGATCGCCAAGGAAGACGACGCCGAGTATCAAGTGATGTCGAACCTGCTCACGCCGAACGTTGTCACGCGCGTCAAGAAAGCCGAGATCGAAGAACAGGCCGCGTCGAATGTGTCGCCGATGCCGCCGGGCCTGGCCAACGTGCTCACGCGCGACGAGATCTTCGATCTACTCGCCTTCCTGGAGAATGGCTACCAACTGCCCGAGCATTTGGAACATCATCATCACGGGCACGAGGCGGAGAAGGCAGAAGAATAGCCGCGTCGAGATTCGATATCTCTACTTCCCTCAGTAACCCGAGAGCGCGCTCGCACTGAAATGCTTCTACAGAGGGGGGTCATAGCTTGGCGTCACCAGCCAAAAAATCCCCGCGCATTGGGGGCATGAATGGTTGCCGACCAAATTTTGGGGCAGAATTTTTGCCTCATTTGGCACTTTTTCTCACCGTCGATTTGCGGCACTCGCGCCTGAAATAAGGCTTACCGAGCCAAGGAAACGCCGATAAGAACCAGCGTCGCGTTGCCGCGAGCAACGCCGGTTGCGATGGGAACGATGTGCACCATTGTGCACAATTCTGCACTGCAGAAATATGCTTTTTGCGAAGAAAGTGGCCCTTCGCGTGGCGTGCTCCGATGCCGGGCGTGGCAACCTGTTGCAGTGCTCGGACGGGCTCGTCGCGCGGCGTGCCGACGCCTGGACGAGGCCACGAAAGTACAAGGACGCGCGTTACCCCTGCGCGTTGGGGGTTATCGAATGGCGTGATGGAGATTTCGCTCCGCCGTTGTCGCGCGCGGCTCGTCTGCCTAGACTTGAGCGTTTCGCATGATGGTCGTCGACGGGAACGAAGTATGAGTGCCTACAGCCTGACGCATTTGAAACAGCTCGAAGCCGAGAGCATCCACATCATCCGTGAAGTAGCCGCCGAGTTCGAAAACCCGGTCATGCTCTACTCGATCGGCAAAGACTCTTCGGTCATGGTCCGGCTGGCCGAGAAGGCGTTCTATCCGGCTAAGCCGCCGTTTCCGTTGATGCATGTCGATACCACTTGGAAGTTCCGCGAGATGATCGAGTTTCGCGAGAAACTGATCCGCGACGAACTGGGCTGGGATCTGATCGTCTACATCAACGAGGAAGGCCGCAACCTCGGCATCTCGCCCTTCGAGGACAGCAACAAACATACGACCGTCATGAAGACCGACGCTTTGAAGCAGGCGCTCAACAAATATAAATTCGATGCGGCTTTTGGCGGCGCGCGGCGCGACGAAGAGAAATCGCGGGCCAAGGAGCGCGTCTATTCGTTCCGCGACAAATTCCATCGCTGGGACCCCAAGAACCAGCGGCCCGAATTGTGGAACCTGTATAACGGCAAAGTGAATAAGGGTGAGAGCATCCGCGTTTTCCCCTTGTCGAACTGGACGGAACTCGACGTCTGGCAGTACATCCATTTGGAAAAGATTCCGATCGTACCGCTTTACTATTCGGCCAAGCGTCCGGTGGTCGATCGCGATGGTGTGCTAATCATGGTCGACGACGAGCGCCTGCAGTTCGAACCCGGTGAGAAGCCGATGGAAAAGATGGTCCGCTTCCGCACGCTGGGCTGTTATCCGCTGACCGGCGCCGTGGAATCGACCGCCACGACGCTGCCCGAGATTATCCAGGAGATGCTCCTCGCCACAACCAGCGAACGCCAGGGCCGCGTAATCGACTACGACCAACAAGGCTCGATGGAGGAAAAAAAGAAGGAGGGATACTTCTGATTTGGAGTTTCGAATGTCAAATGTCTAATGGAATATAACTGACATTCGGGAGGTGGCTGAGCGTGGATCGCGAAGAAATGCTCGTGCGAACGAAGGCGTTTGCACTGCGAATCATACGTCTTGTTGACGCAATGCCGCAGGGAAACGTCGGTTGGGTGCTGGGCAAACAGCTAATCAAATCAGGAACCTCGATCGGAGCCAATGACCGGGAAGCCCAGCGCGCGTCGTCGCGCAAGCAATTCCTGAGCACGATGGAAATTGCGTTGAGAGAAGCCGACGAAACGTTGTACTGGCTGGAATTGCTGACGGACGCAAATCTCTTTGAAGGAAACCGATTGACGGATATCGAAAACGAGTGTCGTGAAATCGTCGCCATTCTAACGGCGGTGGTAACCACAACACGAAAATCGCTCAGTACATCTGCGAACCCATAAAATTCGACATTAGACATTCGACATTAGAAATTCCCTATGAGTCACCAATCTGATCTGATCGCGACCGACATTGACGCTTACCTCGCCGAGCACGAGCAGAAGGAGATGCTGCGGTTCTTAACTTGCGGCAGCGTCGACGACGGTAAGAGCACACTGATCGGCCGCCTGCTCTACGACTCGAAAATGATCTACGAAGATCAACTCGCCGCGATTCACAAAGATTCGCTCACACACGGCACAACGGGCGACGACTTCGACCCGGCGCTGTTGACCGACGGACTCAAGGCCGAGCGCGAGCAGGGAATTACGATCGACGTGGCCTATCGCTATTTCTCGACGAAGAAACGCAAATTCATCATCGCCGACACACCGGGTCATGAGCAGTACACGCGCAACATGGCCACCGGGGCGTCGAACTCCGACCTCGCGGTGATCCTGATCGACGCCCGCAAGGGCGTGCTCACCCAGACCCGCCGGCACTCGTTCATCGTGTCGCTGCTCGGCATCCGCCACGTGGTGCTGGCCGTCAACAAGATCGACCTCGTCGGCTACGACCGGACGGTGTTCGACCGCATCGTCGACGAGTACAGGGCGTTCGCGGCCGACCTCGGCTTCGAGACCTTCCAGGCGATCCCGGTGTCGGCCCGCTTCGGCGACAACGTCATGGAACGCGGGCCGAACCTTCCCTGGTACGACGGCCCGACCCTCGTCCACCACCTGGAATCGGTCAACGTCGCGGACGAGACGGTGGCGCGGCCGTTCCGCATGCCGGTGCAGTGGGTGAATCGGCCGAACCTCGACTTCCGCGGCTTCGCCGGCACGATCGCCTCGGGCCTCGTGCGGCCGGGCGACCCGGTGGTGGTGGCGAAGTCGGGCCGCACGTCCACCGTGAAGTCCATCGTCACCTACGACGGCGACCTCGCCGAGGCGTCGGCGGGGCAGGCGGTGACGCTGACGCTCGCCGACGAGATCGACGTCTCGCGCGGCGACGTGCTGGCGACGCCGGACGCGCGGCCGGAGGTCGCCGACCAGTTCGCCTGCCACCTGATCTGGATGGCCGACGAGCCGATGCTTCCGGGACGCCCGTACCTCGTCAAGATCGGCACCCGCACGGTCGGGGCGCAGGTCACCGAGATCAAGCACAAGATCGACGTCAACACCTTCAGCCACCTCGCGGCCAAGCAGCTCGCGCTCAACGAGGTGGCGGTGGTCAACGTGGCGCTCGCCGAGCCGGTGGCCTTCGATCCCTACAAGGTCAACCGCGACACCGGCGCCTTCATCGTGATCGACCGGGCGACCAACCTCACGGTCGGCGCCGGCATGGTGGACTACGGCCTCCGCCGCGCGACCAACATCCACTGGCAGGCG
>JAGQOS010000619.1 GCA_020427265.1 Planctomycetales bacterium | reverse complement strand
CAATTCGGTTTCCGCAACGCACAGGCCACCGTGCTCGCCCCCACCGGAACGATTTCGTTCCTGATGGATTGCGACACGACCGGCATCGAGCCCGATATCGCCCTGGTCAAGTACAAGCAACTGGCTGGCGGCGGCATGCTGAAGATTGTGAATCAAACCGTGCCGCTGGCGCTGCGGACACTCGGTTACGACCAGCCCGAGATCGAATCGATCCTGGCGTATATCGACAAGGAAGATACGGTCGAAGGCGCGCCCGACCTACAGCCGGAACATTTGCCGGTGTTCGATTGTGCTTTCCAGCCGCGCAACGGCACGCGTTCGATCGCCTGGCGGGCTCATGTAACGATGATGGCCGCGGCGCAACCGTTCCTTTCCGGTGCGATTTCGAAGACGGTGAATATGCCTCGTGAAACGACGCCGAGCGAAATCGCCGAAGCGTATTACGACGGCTGGAAGCTCGGCCTGAAGGCGCTGGCCATTTATCGCGACGGCTCCAAGGAGAGCCAGCCGCTGAATACGTCGTCGGAGAGCGACAAGGCGGCGGCCAAGGAAGCCGCCAAGCTCAAGGCGGCGCCACGGCGCGAACGTTTGCCGGATACGCGGCAATCGCTCACGCATAAGTTCAACGTGGCGGGTCACGAAGGCTACATCAACGTCGGACTTTACGAAGACGGCCGGCCCGGCGAATTGTTCATTACCATGGCCAAAGAAGGAAGCACGATCGGCGGCCTGATGGATTGCTTCGGCACGGCCGTTTCCATGAGTTTGCAATACGGTGTGCCGCTCGAAGTGCTCGTGAACAAGTTTTCGCACACGCGCTTCGAGCCGATGGGTCATACGAAGAACCGCGACATTCCCATCGCCAAGAGCGTGGTCGATTATATCTTCCGTTGGCTAGGCATGTCCTTCATGCCCGGTTACCGCGAAGCGCTCGGCATGCCGCCGGCCGAAAAGAAGCCGGCTGTAGCGCAGGCCAAGCCCCAAGCGCCAAAGGTCGACGCGAGCGCCCCGACCGAAACCCAACTCGACGCCAAACGCGCTGAGCAGGAAAAGACGATCGCCAACGGCAAAGGTTCGTCGGCGGCCGCCTTGCTAGACCGGGCTGGTGTGGCGATGAGCGACGATGGCGAAGGGACGCGGAGCGAGCAATTCGCCCGCTTCCAGACCGACGCGCCATCGTGCGACAATTGCGGCTCGATTACCGTGCGGAATGGCAACTGCTATCTGTGCCACAATTGCGGCAACAGCATGGGTTGTTCGTAATCTCCAACGGCAGGTTTTAGTCCCATCAAGCGGGCGGGCGTTTTCAGACGCCCGCCCGCTTTTGTTTTGGCCACCTGCCTGGGCCACCCAGCGGCGAACCTGGCAACGGCAAGTAGTCGCCAGTCCATGGATTGCCCATTTCCATGGCTTGAATCGCCGCGTCGGCCTCGTTAAGTTGAGTTCTCCACATTTCGAAGTGCAGGAGAACCCAACCATGGCCGGCAACAACTTTTCGCGTCGACACTTCCTCCAAACCGGCGCTGCCGTTGTGGCATCGGCGCCGTTGCTGACCTCGGGCGCCGAAGGCGATGCGCCGTCGAGCGACGTCGAACTAACCGGACGCATCTACAAGACATTGAAGATCGGCATGGCCGGCGTGCCGGGCACATTGGCCGAAAAGTTCAAGGCCGTGAAAGAAGCGGGCTTTCTTGGCATCGAAATGAACGCTCCCGGCATGAATGTCGAGGAAACCAACGCAGCGATTGCCGAGTCGGGCCTGCCGGTCGACGGCACGGTTTGTTCGGGCCATTGGCAGGTGCGCCATACCAGCCCCGATGCCGATACCCGGGCCCAGGCGTTGGCGAGCTTGCAACAGGCGTTGCGCGATACACACGCGGTCGGCGGCAATACGGTGCTGCTGGTCGTCGGCCATGGCAACGATGGTCCGGAAGAGGAAATCTGGGCGCGATCGATCGAAAATATTGCGAAAGCCGTGCCGCTCGCCGCGGAACTCGGTGTGCACATTGCGATCGAAAACGTCTGGAATCAGTTTCTCTACGATCACAGCGGCGGCCCCGATCAAACGGCCGAAAAGTTCGTCAAATATGTCGATGAGTTCAATTCACCCTGGGTCGGTCTGCAATTCGACATAGGAAACCATTGGAAATACGGCAGCATGGGCGACTGGATTCGCGCGCTCGGCAAACGCATCGTGAAACTGGATCTAAAAGGG
>JAGQOS010000618.1 GCA_020427265.1 Planctomycetales bacterium | reverse complement strand
AATTTCCTTTGGCTTGCCACGGATCGAGTCCCCAACTGTTGTCGCCCAACGCGTCGTCAATCGTCATGTCCTCCGCGCTCGGGCAGTTATACATGCCGGGAGTAGTCGTGCCCACGTTACCGACATGGTAAGGGTCGGAAAGGCTCCCATAACCATTGGCCAGGGCGCCATGCTCTAGATCGTCGGCCGCACATTGTTGATGTTCCATGGCGATTTCTACCCATTCGCCAAGCACCGGCTGTTCGAGTTCGGGAAAGATATTAGAAAGCCAATTTGGTCCCTGGCAATAGGCTCCAGACTGAGTGCCGCCGGTCACCCATCGATTTTCGACTTGCGTACAGGTTGGCACGCCCGGCGGGAAGCCACCATAGCGCGATTCATGATTGAGCACGGCCAGCGAGATCTGCTTTAAGTTATTCACACATTGCGTACGGCGGGCCGCTTCGCGGGCCGATTGGACGGCCGGCAGGAGCAGTGCGACGAGAATGCCGATGATGGCGATGACGACCAAGAGTTCAACGAGTGTGAACGCCCCACGCGATTTGGCTCTCACCGATGATTCTCCCTGCGAGATGATGTTGGATAAGGCCTTGCCTGGCTAGGATATGCGTCGAATCGCATGCGGCGAAACGAAGGACACGATCAAGAAGAAATCGTGAAGAACCTTCCAACTTCGCCACTCGATACGATCAATCGACCACGGATTAGCGACCGTCGACTGCTGTCAAGATACCGCGAAACCCGCGAAGAATCAAAGCGCGAAACTGGGTATTTCCAGGCCAGCGCACCATCGCCCCCGCGCTGGCGGGAGTGCGAGGCTGGCAAAGTGTTGTTGGCTGCGGCGAAAACTGCGTTCGAATTGGTTGTTCCGAATGGTCGGGTGTCGTTGTAACGCCTTTAATAAGTGCAGGTTGCGTGATTTGATTCAATCGAATCGCCGCGTCGACCTGAGACGTTAGTTGCCCGCCAACGCTTCACTTTCGCCACCGGCGCGCGTGGCCAACGCCCGCCAAATGCGCAGATCGGTTTCGTTGGCGTAGAAGTGCACCGAGCCATCGCAGTGCACGGCATTCACACCTTCGGGATGCCGGCTGCGCGCCGCGGCGTAGATGGCGTTGGGATCCTGGCTGCCACCGGTGGGCGGGCTACGGTATTCGTCGGGGCAATAGAGCGGGTGATCTTCGGGAATCGATTGATCGCAAACCGAAGTATGATCCGGGTCCTTGGAATTCGGCCCCAATCGCGCCGTGAAAACCGACGACCCCGGCGTATGAATGACCCAGGCCCCGCGCGAATCGCGCGTGCTGTCGTAGCCGATCACCTCGCTGGCGGCGATCGTATTCGACGCGCCGTCGGTGATCTGCGCCAATTGCGTGCCGTCGCCCCAACCCATCATTTTGCCGAACAGGTTTGCTTTGCGATTGTCCTCTTGTACGGCATCTTCGAAGCGACCAAGTTGAATCAGTTGAAACACGCCGCGGCGCAGGTCTCGAATTTCTTCGATATCGAGATTGAGTCGTGTGCCGCCTGTCGTTCCGTCTTTTTCCATGTGAAAGTGAACGGCCGGTGTCGCCTCGAGCCAGCTATTGTCGCCAAAACAGCCCGCGTAATTGCCTTTAGAAAGCCAATTGTCGTGACCCCAAAGCGGCTCGTCGGGCCGCTCGCCGAAATACGTTACGCGTTCGGCGCTAGGGCAAAGGTACACTTCGGGTGTCATGACGCCGACGTTGCCGTCCTTGTAGCGATTGTTGTGATCGCCCGAGGCATGTTCCAAGTCATCGGTGGCCGATTGAATGACGTTGCCGTCGCGCGTGAACGCTTCGTAAACCCATTCGGCGAGTGTGGGTTGCTCCAATTCGGCAAAGATGTTGGTCATCCAATTCGGGCCGTCGCAAAAGAATCCGCCTTCTTGCGCGCCAGTAATCCAATTGTTGTCGGGCCGCGTACAGCTCGGCACGCCGGGCGGAAAGGAACCATGGCGATCGCAATGATTGGTTAGCGCCAAACCGATCTGCTTCAGATTGTTGGCGCACTTGGTCCGCCGGGCCGCTTCGCGCGCCGCTTGTACGGCCGGCAGCAACAGCGCCACGAGAATGCCGATGATCGCGATCACGACCAACAGTTCGACCAGCGTGAAACCGTCGACGCGACTTCGCCTTGGCTCCGCCGATGCCCTTGCCTGTGGCATGGAAATGTTCCCTTCCGTTCGTTGCCGCGCC
>JAGQOS010000617.1 GCA_020427265.1 Planctomycetales bacterium | reverse complement strand
GGCTTGATATCGCGATGAATGATGTTGGCGTCGTCGGCGTGCGCTAAACCAGCAGCCGTTTGCCGGGCAATCGACCAGGCCATCGTTTCGCTCAAGCGGCCCATGCGTTTGATGCGATCGTCAAGGTCTTCACCTTCGACCAATTCCATGGCGAAATACATGTGGCCCTGATGCGTGCCGTAGTCGTAAGCCGTTACAATGTTCGGGTGCCGCAACTTGCCTACGGCCTTGGCTTCGAGTTCGAATCGCGCCAGCGTGCCGGCGCGATCCATGCGGCTGAGCAAAACGGTCTTGAGCGCCACGACTCGGTCCAAGGCCACCTGCCGCGCCCGGTACACAACGCCCAGCCCGCCATAACCCAGCACGTCGAGAATTTCGTAGCCAGGCGCCACGGCAGCCGGATTGGAAAGTGCGCGGACGATGTCGACCTGCGCTGCGTCGAGCAACCCTTTCTCGACGGCCAACTGCGAAGGTTCGACGCCGCGTGCGACGGCTTCCTGCGTGAGATCGCGCGATTGATCGTGCGACAACAACTTTCGGTTGACGGCAATCGTCAGGAAATCCGATTTCGTCGTCGACCCCATCGCCCAGCCCGCTGTTGGCAGTTATCCGTGAAAGACGCGCGGTAGCCGACGGATACGACCGTGCCGACCAACCCCAGCGTTTACGCCGAAAGGCTACGCCGCATTGTACCGGATTCTGGCGTCCAAGAGTAAGAGGCGGCACAATCTCTGGCTTGCTGGTAGATTACCCAACTCAACACAAGGATTGAGCTTTTCAATCCGCCGCTACTCCGGTGCAATAATCCGCCGACAACTCCTGGCTATTAGCCGAACGGGTCGTCGAATGGGTCGCTGCCGCCATCATCTGCCGGCGCATCGTTATTTCCTCCACCGAAGGGATCGTCGGCCGGCGCGTCGTTGCCGCCGCCAAACGGATCATCGGCTGGCGCGCCGCCTCCGCCGCCGAAGGGATCGGCGCCGCCAAATGGATCGGGCGCCGGGCCGGCAGGCTGTTTCGCGGGCGCCTCTTCCTTGGCGTCCGCCGCTGCGGCCGCCGCCGCAGCTTCCGCCGCCTTGTCGACATCCTCCTTCGAAATGTGGTACTGCAAGGGTTGCACCTGCGAAACGTCGTGCAAGCACTGAATCAGCCCCGAGGTCGATCCGAGATACACGCGATCGGTTTGCGAATTGGAAATAAACAGCGACAAGCCGCGGAACGGCAACACGCCGATTCGCGCGCCCGTTTTGGCATCGAGCACGTAGAGCTTGTCGACTTCATCCGTGGCGAAAACCCGATCAGGACTTGCTCCCAAAAAACGGGTAATGCGCGGCGCCCACCAGAGTTCAACGCCAGTCTCTGTCGAAAGGCAGTACATGCCTGCGCGATCCGGACACACAAAAACGCGATCCCCTACGACGGCGGGCGTACGACTGATCGGGTCGCCGGCTGAAAATCGCCAGCGGTGGTTCCCGCTCAATTCGTGCACACTGTACACGTAGCCATCGAGTGAACCGGTATAGAAGAACGGATACTGGTAGGCCGGCTGCGAAGCGATCGAAAAGTCGGTTTCCAGGCGGTACCGCACGCCCGGGTCCTCGGAGCGTCCTACGTACATGAATCCAAGATCGGTCGACCAACTGACCGATTCTTCGGCGGTTACGGGCTGGATGAGTGCGCGGCCGGCAGAGGAATAGACCCACGGCGGACGACTGCTATCTTCGAGCACATACGATTCGATCCGACCGTTAATCATCGGCACATAAACACGAGTTTTCGTCAAAGCCGGCCCAGCCCCCGGACCGTTGATCAAACGGCGTTCCCATTGCAAAGCCCCTGTTTCGCGATCGAGCACGTAGATTCGCGATCCGTTCACAACCGCAACATACAATCGGTTAGCGCCGGGTGCGGTGCTAGGATGGTCGGGACGCCCTACCAATGCTTCCCAGCGTGTGCGCCCCGTTTCGGCATCGAGATTCGTGAGCATCGCGTTGTCTGTCTGCACGAACAGCGAACCTTCGTGCAGCGCAACGCCCGCCACGCGCGAAATCGAGCGATCAATCGCCACCTGAGAATACCAGGCCCTGGTCAAACCGACTCGATTCAGGTCGATCTCGGAAAAGAGCGTCGCGTCGGCGGCTTCCAGCCGCGCGGCGCTATGGAATCCGCAAAACGAAACGACGAGTACGACCAAGACGCAAGCGTAGCGAGAATCCATAAAATCCAATGCCTTCGAGGTCTGCGCCATCCCAGGCGAACGAGAATCGCGTCGGCA
>JAGQOS010000616.1 GCA_020427265.1 Planctomycetales bacterium | reverse complement strand
GATCGACCGTGGCGACGTCGTCGTCAAGTTCATCCCGCGCGACGAAACCAAAGCCCAGATACTTGTGGAGAACAAAACCAAGCGGCCGCTCACAATTCGTCTGCCCGACGCCTTCGTTGGCGCACCCGTACTGGCGCAATTCAACGGCTTTGGAAACCAACGCGGCAATAACAACGGCGGCGGCAACGGGTTCCAATTCGGCAACCAGCAAGGTGGCGGCAACCAATCCGTTGGCGGGCAACTCAACGGCGGTAACAACGGTTTCTTCAACATCCCGCCGGAGCGGACGCGCAGACTAGTCGCGGCCTGCGTTTGCTTAGACCATGGCAAGCCGAACCCCAACCCGCGCATTCCCTACACCATGATGCGGCCCGAATCGCATTTGGATCGGCCCGAAGTGGTCGAGTTGCTGCGCGCATTCAGCCGCGAGAATCTCGATCGCCGCGCCGTGCAGGCGGCCGCGTGGCATTTGAACAACGATCTAAGCTGGGAAGAACTTGCCGATATGACGACCGGCCGCCAGCGGCTGATCGGAGGCGAAGAGCCGTATTTCACGGTCCGCGAGTTGAAAGCCGCCAAATCGATCGCGGCCCATGCTCAAGAAGCCGCGAACCAGCCGACGAACATCGCAGCGGCGACGGGCCGATGAGCGTAGGGCAGGTTGGCCAAGCGATGAAGTACCGTAAGCATGTGGCGATCGCGCTGATTGCGGCCCTCTGCGGATCTGTCGCTATGATGGCTGCCATCGGCTCGCTCGATCCGTCCAGTTCGCTGCTAAACGACGTGCTTCGCAGCGAACCTGCATCAGACGCTTCGGTGCTTTCGTGGTGAACGCGGCGAGTTTCGGCCGGCAATTCCTCCGGCAATTCCTCGCCTTTTCTTGAACACTCCGTGCGGCGCGCTAGAATGGGAACTAGCGATGAAGAGATCGTCTCTTCGTCTCTTCCCATCACTTCGCCTCAACGGCCGGCCTGCCATGTATCTTCGCACAAATTGTTTTGGCGCAGGCATTCGCAGGGCAACGATCGCCATGTGCGCCGTACTTTGTTGCCACGCCCCCGTTCGCGCGGAGAAGAAGGGCGATAAGCCCAAGGCCGCCGACAAGGCGAAGTCGTCGAGCCGGAAGAAACATGCAGAGCACCGCGAACGCCCCAAACCCGTGCCGTTGCGGTCGCTGAATTTTCTTCAGCTCCCAGTCTGGCGCTACGGTCCCTATTCCTATGGCTACAAGCCTTACGCGTATCCGTATCGCGATTTCGACAGCGTGTATCCGGGTTACTCGCCGTACCGCTATGAGCCTTATCGCGGCGCTGTTGGCTTCTACGCGTCGCCGCCGATTCGCCGCTACCTGCGGCCGCCATCGGTCGGCATCGCACCGCCTGTGCCAGCCTCGTCGCCCAGCCTTCACCTGCAAGTTCCCACTCCCGTCGATTCGCCCGGGGCCGGGTCGGGGCCGCCTTCGTCGTCCGCCGTGCTCGACGGCCCCGGTTGGCGATTGCTCGCTTCGGGGCGAACCTCGGCGGCGTTGGAATCGTTTGGCAAGCAAATGAAGGCGGAGCGCGACAACGTCGCGAGCCGCGTCGGCTACGCCATCGCCGCCGGCTCGATCGGCAACCTGGCCTCGAGCGTGCGCGCCATGCGCGAGGCCTGCTCGCTCGACGCCCATGCGCTGCATTACGCGCAGCTCGATGCTCAATTTCTACCGGCCGTGCAAGCGATCGCGTCGCGCTGCGCCTCGCCCACGCGCGCCGAATTGCGGCCGCGCGACGCAATGTTTCTGCAAGCGGCGTTCTCCTTCTTGACCGGCGAGCCGGCGCGTGCGAAAGTGGCGATCGATCGCGTGGCGCAGACCGGCGATCGGCATTCCAGCACGCTGGCGTTGCGAGCGGCCGTCTACGAGCATCTTGGCAAAGCCTTGCCCGCCGACGATTGAGCCGGGCGCAGCCCTGGCAAGCCTTTGACACCAAGGAGTATCGCACCATGACGCGTCGACTCGTTGCGCTCGCACTGGGCATCGGTTGCTTTTCGCTCTTCTTTCTGCCGGCCAACGCCGCCGCGCCCCAATCGCCAAACCAGTACAAGCGCGTGCATCAGGAAGTGATCGACGCCATCGAATCCGGGCAGGCGGCCAAAGAAGAAAAGCGACTCCGTAATTTCCTTGCCCGCTATCCCGACGATGCCGAATCGTACTTCGCCCTCTCCCTGCTGCTCGCCGCTCAAGACAAGCCCGCTGCGGCTGCCGAGCAAATCGACCTGGCTATCGAGCGCGGGTTGCCGCGAGAGCGCTTTCTCGCCGGTCCACGCGAATTGCTCGCCAAGCT